>CAZPCE010000015.1:0-11700 GCA_964584915.1 uncultured Arenimonas sp.
GCAAGCTCGGAAAGTGGACGGCGAAGCTGCGCGGCATGGCGCAAGAATTCCGCACCGGCTTCGACGAACTCGCACGTCAGGCCGAGCTGGATGAGCTGAAGAAGGAAGTCGACGCGCTCCGCCGCACGTCTTCGCTTCAGGAAATCCGCAGCGAACTCTCAAAGCCGCTGCCGACGCTTGAAGATTATGCCGGCATCAAATCTCAGCCCGCTATTCCCCCGTCAGCAGTGACCTCGACACCAGCGCTTGAAGCGCCTGTGGAAACGCCTGCGACTGACGTGGTCGCAGAGCAGGCGGCAGACGAAGACGCCGCGAAGTCCACCGGCGTTCCCGAACACGCAGACGTCGCGCCGATCGCGCGGAGCGCCCCGTGAGTTTGGCTTCAGACAAGAAGTCTCCGCTGAACGACGACGAGGAAATTGAAGCCTCGCGCGCGCCATTGCTCGATCACTTGGCCGAACTGCGCGATCGCCTCATGCGCGTGCTGCTGTGCGTCGTCGTCGGCGTGATCATCTGTTTCTTTTTCGCCGACCAACTGTTCCTCTTTTTGGTTCAGCCGTTTCAGGCCGCCATGGCGGCGGTTGATCCGAACACAGCCAATCAGTCGGTTGAACTGATCAACACCGGCGCGTTCGGCTTCTTCTCCGTCAAAATGCAGATCGCTCTGTTTGGCGGCATCATCCTGGCGTTCCCAGTTATCGCCTGGCAGGCGTATGCATTCATCGCGCCCGGCCTCTACCGGAAGGAGCGCGCTGCGGCCGCGCCTTTCTTGATCGCAGCGAGCAATACCTTGTTGACGAATTTCACCACCGGCGTGTCGTCGCCGCGGGCTTCAACGCCGGTATCGGGCGCGCCGTCTTCGTCGCCGCCGCTGGATTCAAGATTTTCCAGGCCTTCGTCTTCTTCACCGCCGGAATCGAGCGTGTCGCCGGCCGTCAGGGCGAGATCGAGCGATTTTTTCAGAACATCTTCGCTGACAAGGATCGGTTCAACCGTCATGTTGGCGGCGAATTTTATTTCATCAAGCGCGCGAGTATTGGTAGGGTCGGATATTCCGACGTAAAGCCGATTGCCACGCTTGAACAGAGGGAGAACATGATGCTTTTGCAGCAATTCTTCACCGATGATTTTTACGGCGGATTGAGCAAGGTCGAGGGCGTTGGTATCGAAAAGCGGCATGCCAAATTCGACGGCATTCGCGGCGGCAATTTGAGTCTGTGTGACAAGGCGCTGCTCGAGTAGATAGAGCTGAACCTGTTTTTTCTGTTTGCTGGATTCATCCAAGGCACGCCGGGCATCTGCCTCGTTCAACGCACCGTCCAGCACCAGACGTCGGGTGATGCCGGTAATCCCTACTAAATTGGCTACGGCCGTGTTCATTGCAGCCCCTTTTCCCTACTAATATCCAGACTTTACCGCAAATTCTTCATCTAGCGTAGCATTCTAGATTAAATGCCCCAAACATGGTCTAAATTGGACAATCCTAGTACTCTCTAGGCCAGATTATCAGGGGGCTGCATGCGAATTTCGGTGGTATTACCCGCTAAAAACGAAGCGGAGGGGCTACGCAGGACATTGCCGGGCCTCAAAACCTTGATGCCAAACGCCGAAATTATCGTGGTCAATGACGGTTCCACCGACGACACAGCCATCGTAGCTGCCGAGTTGGGAGCCACGGTATTGAGTTCACCCTATTCCATGGGAAACGGTGCCGCCATAAAACGCGGAGCCCGTGCCGCCACCGGGGATATCCTGGTTTTCATGGACGCCGACGGGCAGCATAACGCCGAGTATTGCCAACGGTTATTGGCCAAACTGGAGTCTGGTTTCGACATGGTCGTGGGGGCACGCGGCTGGGATGGCCAGGCAAGTGTAGGGCGCGGACTCGCGAACGGCTTGTACAACCGCATCGCCAGTTGGATGACTGGCCAGCAAGTCGCTGACCTGACCTCGGGCTTCAGGGCGGTCAGGGCAGACAAGTTCCGGGAGTTCCTGCATCTGCTGCCCAACGGTTTTTCCTATCCAACGACGATCACCATGGCTTTTTTCAGAAGCGCCTATTCGGTGAGCTATGAACCGATACCGGTTGCCAAAAGAATCGGCGTCAGCCACATCAGGCCGATCCGGGACGGTATCAGGTTTCTGTTGATAATCTTCAAGATCGCCACGCTTTACTCGCCAGTCAAACTGTTTGCGCCGACCGGGCTTTTCTTCTTCCTGCTCGGACTTGGTTACTACGCATACACCTACTTTAACGAAGGCCGTTTCACGAACATGAGCGCGCTATTACTGAGTGCATCGGTAATCATTTTCCTGATTGGCCTGATATCCGAGCAGATAACCGCGCTTACCTACAAGCAACATGGCAATTGACGTCGAATCAATCCGAACCAGGCTGCGCTATTGGCTAAGTCCGTTGATAAAAACGCCATTGCACCCGCAGTGGCTGATGGCAAGACATGGCCCAAGGAAGCTTGATTGGGTGGTCAGGCATTCCACTGGCGATACGCTGGATGTCGGATGTGCGGATGGAAAACTGGCTTCATATCTGGCGCCAGAATGCCGTTATGTCGGTCTGGATTACCCTGAAACGGCGGTCAAGCTTTATCACACCCGGCCTGCCGTATTTGCCGATGCCGCGCAATTGCCATTTTCGGATTCGGTATTCGATACCGTGTTGTTGCTCGACACCTTCGAGCATCTGTCGAACCCCGAAAACGCATTACTCGAAGCTTCACGGGTACTCAAGTCGAATGGCACCTTACTCATGACCATTCCATTTGCCTACCCCGTTCACGATGCGCCGCATGATTTCCAGCGTTTCACCGAGTTTGGCCTGCGAATCCGTGCGGCACGCGCAGGTCTTGTGGTGAAAGAAGTATTGGCTATCGGTACAGGCTCTGAATCGGGAGCCTTGTCGATTTCGCTGTCCTTGGCGCAAGCATCGATTCAGGCCATGGTTGCCCGATCATGGCGAATGATTTTTCTGCCGTTCGTGATCGTGTTGATACCGGTATTCAATGTACTGGGGTGGCTGGCGTCAAAAGCATTGCCGGAGCGCCAGTTGCAGCCGCTTGCCTATTACCTGCGCGCATCCAAAGAGTAGGCGAATCGATGGCGCGAAAAAAAATACTCGTTTTGGCTTCCACCTATCCGCGCTGGAAAAACGATCACGAACCCAATTTCGTGCACGAACTGGCACGCCGGCAAGCGGCCGGGTTCGATGTTCTTGCTCTCGCGCCTCACACTGAAAACGCCCAGGTTCGCGAAGTGCTGGACGGTGTCGAGATTTACCGGTTTCGCTATGCGCCTGCGAGGTTTGAAACCCTGGTAAACGACGGCGGGATCATGGCCAACCTGCAAAGGCAGGCATGGAAATGGTTGTTGGTACCGCCATTTCTCGCCGGATTTACCCTTGCCTGCATTCGACTGGTTTGGCGCAATGAAATATCCGCCATTCATGCGCACTGGATTATTCCGCAAGGATTGGTGGCTTCCATTGCGAGGCTGGTATCGGGGAAACGCATTCCGCTTTTGCTGACATCGCACGGTGCGGATATTTACACATTGCGAGGCAGGCTGACCTCGGCAATCAAGCGCTGGGTTTTGCGACGCGCGGATTTTATCACCGTGGTCAGCCGTGGAATGTTGGCGCCGCTACGGGCGCTGAACGTGGATTCCGGCAAGACGCGCGTGTTGCCGATGGGCGTCGACGTGCTTGGCCTGTTCACGCCGGATTCGAGCGTGGAAAGGTCTGTGCATACGCTGCTTTTCGTTGGCCGTCTGGTCGAAAAAAAGGGGCTGGACATCCTGATTGAAGCCCTTCCGGCGGTCGTGCAGAAAATTCCCGGAGCAAGACTGGAAATCGTGGGCTTCGGTCCCGAAGAGCAAAAATTGCGTGCACAGGCAGAAAGGCTCGGATTGAATGGCAGTGTTATTTTTCTGGGCGCGAAACCCCAGAATGAATTGCCCGCTCAATACCGCCGCGCCACCGTTTTCGTGGCACCGTTCGTGCAATCCGCAAACGGCGACCAGGAAGGGCTAGGCTTGGTTTCGGTGGAAGCTGTCGCCTGCGGTTGTCCCGTCATTACCTCGGACATTCCGGCTACGGCCGACGTGTTCACTGATGACACCATGAGGGTCAAATCCGGCGACGTCATGGCATTGTCCGAAGCCGTCGTTCGAATATTGTCGATGACTGTTGCAGAACGCTCGGTATTGGCCGCAGCCCAAAGAAAATGCGTGATCGAGCGCTTTGGCTGGGAGCATGTTGCCGAAAGCTATAATTCGATATTGAGCGGCATGATGGAAATGGCGAGCCAAGCGAAGTAGCTGGCAGCTTAATTCACGGTAACGGGGAATAAAGACCGAATGAAATTGTGGTTTCCAATGCCAGCGACCGGAACGGGATCGGAAGTATTCACCACCCAGTTGGCGAACGCCTTATCCAGGCGCGGCATCGAAACCGTTATCACGCGATACCCGAAGCAAACAGAAGCCATGCCGTTTTTGCTCGGAACATACAGGCCTCCGGCAAGAACAGACGCGGTCCATCTGAACGCCGGTTCGGCAAGGAATTTTCTTCGCTACGGCATTCCCGGCGTGATTACGGCACACGGCGCATTCGAGCAACCCGTGTACGACGGCTACAAGTCGCTGCCGCAAAAAATATATCACTCGATGCTGGTCCGGCCCGGAATCAGGCAAGCGGTTTCGAAGGCTTCCGCCATTACCGCCGTTAGCCGGTGGGTAGCCGACGTGTACCGGCGAGATTACGGGGCGCAGAAAATCGATGTCGTGCACAACTGGGTTTCCGGCAGCGTGTTTTCTCCCGTCATCAGGAAACAGACGCGGAAATTGCTCTTTGCGGGTCGGCCGGTATGGCAGAAAGGCAGTCATCTTTTGCCGAAGTTGTCAGCATTGCTCGGCGACGATTTTGAACTGACCTGCACGCTTCGCGGCAGCGAATGGCCTGGTAATGTTCCCGCCAATGTGCGATTGATCGGACCTGTTGCACAGGAGCAAATGCCCGGTCTTTACCAGGCGCACGATGCACTGGTCGTGCCGAGCATTGCAGAGGGTTTTTGTCTGGCGGCAATCGAAGCGATGGCCAGTGGTTTGCCGGTATTCGGGTTTCGCGGACATGGTCTTGACGATGCGCTCGGGCCGCTGGCCGATACATGCGGTGCCTCGATGCAGGATATTGAAGAGCTGGCGAATTCCGTCCGGCATGTGTTTGGCGATCCGCGGCTTTACCGCGATATTTCCGAACAGTCGCGTGTCCGCGTGCAAACCGAGTTCTCTGAGGAAATGGCCGTCGGCAAGTATCTTTCGCTGTATCAAAAAATCATTGCATAAGGCAGCGATAAAACAGCCGCAATCAATTTATGCCGATTCCAAACAGCGCGCGCCATAAAGCGAGCATTGGTGTAAAGCTTTTTGACCGAATGGTTCGCACCAGACTTCTGGCGCCGAGACTGGCGAGCCGCGTAGGCCACAGCAGCGCCGAAAGAAGGCTGGAATTTGCCATTCGCGAGGTCAGCAGAAGATGTCCACGGACCACATGATATTCATAGAACAGTGAACCTTTCACGCTTGAAGTTGCACTCGCGTGCTCGACGCTGGCCGATTCGGTTACCGCCAGTTGGTGGCCTTCGCTTTGAAGTCGGCAAGACAGGGCAACATCTTCCCCGTACATGAAAAAGCGTTCGTCAAATACTGGAGACTTCGCCTTCTTCAAATCGATAAGCAGGCAACAGCCCGATAGAAATTCAAAACTGCCGAAGTGTCGCTTGTGGTCGATGGTCGCAAAAAAACGGTTGTAGAAAAGCTTTGCCGTTTCTTTGGTTTCGCTGTTCAGGTAGCGCGGAGCCGCCAATGCAGCGGAAGGATTCTCCCGCATGGCGCGGATCAGGCCGTCAACGCCCTGCGTGTTGATCGTGGCGTCGTTGTTTATCAGCAAAACGTAGTGCAGGCCATCGCGCGTATCCAGGGAATCAATCGCCGCGTTTACACCGCGGCCGAAACCCAGGTTGGCATCGCGGCCGGCAAACTTGATCCGGTTCGCTGAGACGTATTGCTCGAACTTTTGCTCGAGCATCCGGACCGATTTGCCCTGGTCCTCCGAATTGTCCCATACCAGAATATGCTGCACGCCTGCATCGACAAGCGACTGCAGGCAACGCGAGGTGCAGTCCGGCCGTCGATATTCAAGAACGATCGCGACAAGATTTTCACGTTCGCAAAGTGATTCGGAAATATTCATTTGCTTGTACCGGCTTCGCACGCGGCCATCCGTTCACCTTCGTTGATGGCACGATGTATCAGCCTTGCCCGCGAAAATCTGCCGTTCAATATCGCAATGGAATAGGCGGACAGCAGGAACAGGAATTTGTTCAGCCAGTACATCGGCAAGTAGCCCGGGTAGTAATGTCGCGCCATGTAGTTGCGATTGCGTACCTCGTGGAACACCTTGATTTCGGGCAGCAGCAATACACGGCGCTTAAGATTGCTCATGCTGCCGCCAATGGTGTTCCAGGCAGGTTCCACGTCCTCGATGATGGCTCGCGACACCAATAAAACTGTTCCGCCGTTGCGGGTGAAACGATGGGTAATTTCCGAATCCTCCGCATAAAGGAAAAAATCCTCTCTCGGCAGTCCGAGTCTTGCGAGCGCTGCGCGTGGAATCATCAAGCCGCCCCATGGCGCGGAGTCGATGACGAAAAGCCCGGTGTTTTCGCTGAAACGAACAGGCTCGCGATGCGGACGGATCACGTTGAATGCATGAAACGCGACGCAGCAACTGTTCCTGGGTCTGCAGATTCCTGTCTTGTCTTCGACCAGGGCCCGTATCTCCGGCAGGTTCTTCCGGTAGGCGGAAAAAAGGCAGTCCCCGGATTCGGATTCCATTGATTCGGATGCGGCCATCAGCTGTTCTATGCAGTCTTTGCCAAGCAAGAGATCATCATCAAGCAGTAAAAGATGGCCGGTTGACTGGTTGTCGCGGAAGTCTTCGATCAGTCTTGAATATCCACCTGCGGAACCCGTGTTGCTTTCGCTAAGCACCACGATGATTTTCTCCGAGAGTTTTCCTGCTTCGGCGAGACTTCCTTTCATGGCCTCCGTAGGTTGGTTCCAGAATAGGGTGATGCGGCTTATGTTTTCATCTTCGAACAATACCGTCAGCCTGTCGTAGGCAAAGGCGCGGCCACCAAAGCCAAGAATGCCGACGCTGATTGTATTTTTCTTTTTTTGCATATCAAAAAAGCGAACGTGCCTATGCGGTAACGGTTATTTGAAATTGCGGTATGCAGGCGAATCAGGGTTCATTGTAAAGGCTGTCAACGATAAAGGTAGCGCGATGAAATAAAGTGCTTTATCCTCGAATACGCGAGGTAAAGCCTGCGAGAAACGAGGTTGCTGAAAACAAGGTGTTCCAGTCTCAAGTAGGCTATGGCCCGCCGTGAAGGCCTTGTTTCCAGATAAGACTTCCAATAACGCTGAAATTCCGGTCTATTTCCCGTCAGCGTGCATTTGCGAACGATGTGTGCAAGCGATGCGCGGTGCGCCTCGTTTTCGATTGCCGATGGCGTGCCGAATGTCCTGCAAAAATCGCTGATCATCGTCATCGCGTTTTCGGCACGCAGGATGTCCTGTTCATGGCCGCTATTGGTGATTGATTTCGGCGTCAACCGGTAAGTGGCAAGCGGTTCGTCGATATAGTCGATTTCATGCGATGCACTTATATGCAGGAAAAGCGGCCAGTCGCCGACACTGTAGCTGCCGGTGGGAAGTTCCGAATCCAGGAACTCCAGTACCAGATCCGTGCGTGCGCAGAAGGTGCAGGTTTGAATGAAGTTTCCAAACAGCAAACGGTCGAAAACACTGCCTCGAGGAATGTTTTTCCCGTACGCACGGTTGAAGGCCGGCAGGACTTTCCATGTCCCGCTTATCAGTCGCGCATGGGAAAAATCGCTGTGCACGGCACCGGTTTGCTGTCGGGATTGGAGCGAGTCGATCTGCCTTTGCAATGTATGCGGCGAGTTCCAATAGTCGTCGCCTTCGCAAAATGAAATGAATTCGGTTTTGCAAGCCCTGACGCAACGCTTGAAATTGGCGTCAGCGCCGACATTGCGATCGGAAGTGATCAGCCTTATGGTTTCCGGATACCGTTCATGAAAACGCCGGACAATGTCCGCAGTGCCGTCGGTTGAGCAGTCGTCTCCGATAATCAACTCAAACGAGCCCCGGAATTCCTGCGACAGTATCGAGGTAATCGCTTGTTCAATATAGGGCTGCTGGTTGTAAGTCACCATCACGATGCCCGCTTTCACGGTATCCGTTTTGCCCGCGGCACTGCCCGGATTGTCGGCGTTCGCATTCATCACAAACCCCGTATCTCGACTGCGGTGTCCGTATCCTGTGCCGGCTTCTTCTCCAGCAGGCTAAACAAATCCCTGAGTGCGGCAAGCCTTGCCAGATAAATGGTTCCGGCAAACAGCACTATTCCCAACGCCACGAGTCCGGACAGTTTCAAGATGGGGGAGGCCTGCCAGTAAATGTTCAGCGCGTACACGGCGGCAATCATCGGAAATGATGCAAACAGTATCGGCAGGTTGTCCCGTAATTGTTTTATGGCGCCGTAATCCAGATGGGCTTTCGTGTAATGTGTGTTCAGCAAAAAGCCGGCGCAACTCAATGCCACCTGGCTCCATGCTATACCGGTGATGCCGAATTGCAGGCCGGCTAAAAGCAGGCCGATGCCAAGAACGCTTTTGATGATCTGGAGATTGAATACGAGACGCGAATGCCCTTGTGCCAGCAGCACATTGACGTTGATAACGTGGAAAGGCCACAGGACGGCGGCCAGGCAAAGTATTTGCAACACGGGTGCGGCCGGTAGCCAGCGGGCACCGAATACCGCGGCGATCATCGTGTCTGCAAGTACCGCAAGTCCGAGCATCATCGGAATATTGAGCAGCATCATGCTTCGGATCGCGAGTTGCACGCCACGCTGAAGTTTCGCCTTGTCGTCGGCAATGGACGACAGCATCGGAAATGCCACGCGCAACAATATGGCCGATAGCAGGCCTGCGGGGAACTGCTTGGTATTTTCGGCCTGACTATAAAGCCCGAGATCTCGCGCACTGTAATATTTGCCGATCAGAAGGCTGTATCCCTTTGTATAGAGCGTGTCGAGCAACGTGGCTGCCAGCATGTAGCCGCCGAAACCGAAAAGCCTGCGGGCATTTGCCAATTCGAATCGCAGTGCGGGTCGCCACGAACTGAAAAACCAAAGCAGCAAGTTGGTTAGCAATGCCGATACCACCGATTGGGCGACAAGCGCCCAAATACCGTAACCATGCCATGCAAGGAATATGGCGAGTGCTCCGGATATCGACGTGGCGATGGCGCTGATTTTCATCTGGGCGAGAAAATCCAGGCGTTTGGTCAGCAATGCGATATGAATCGCCCCCGATGCATTCAGCGCGATCGTGAGCGAGAGCACGTAGACGATATTGACGAGAACCGGTTGCCGATAGAAATCGGCAATATGCGGCGCGGCAAGCCATAGCGTGCCGGTGGCGAGCATTCCGACCGCAAGATTGAACCAGAACACGGTGGATTCTTCACCGTGCGTGGCATCCTGTTTCTGGATCAGTGCAGATGAAAAACCGCTATCGACGAAAACCGACGAAATTCCGATAAACAGGGATAGCAATGCAATGGTCCCGAATTCTTCGGGACTTAACAGACGCGCCAGAACAACGGTAACGACAATCTGGAGCCCCTGCCGTAAAAAAACGTCCGCGGCGCTCCACAAGGTGGCAAGAAATGCCCGTTTCTTCAGCATCAGGCTCGACAGATCAGGTAGATGCTGGCGGTCAGCTCGGGATAGTGCATGCCGAGCGCATAGCAGCCATCAAGATAGGCCTGGTCGATAATTTTCTGCTTGATGATGATGTCGAATTGAAAATTGGCGAACGGCTTGAAGAAGATTCCGCCCCGGGTTTCGATTTGCAGGCCGGCTTTGCGTGCATCTTTCTCCAGGGTGTCCAGACTGTAGGTACAGCGATGGCCGTGCGCTTTCTCGCCGGCGGTGACCGATTGGTTTGATTCAATCAGCCCCATCTTTACTGCTATCTGGCGTGAGGCGGCATTCGCGTTCGGAACCACGATGAACAATCTTCCCTTCGGACTGAGCCAGCTGCGAATTCGCGCGAGGCAGGCAATCGGATCGTCAAGATGTTCCAGCGTATGCACCAGGAAAATCGAATCGTAAACCGGTTGCATTGCCGCCGTTTCGATACTCGCATGGACGAAATGGACGTTGGCCGGTACTCGCTTGCGGGCTACCTCGATCAGCTTATCGGATGCTTCGATGACCGTGAGGTCCTTGAAGTGTTCCGCATAAAGCAGGGTCGAATCACCCTCGAAGCAACCCAGTTCCAATGCTTTGCCATCGGTGGAACAGAAAGGCGCCAACGTGCGCATCATGTAGCCGCGGACAATGGAATCGAAATCATAGGCGTACTGCCTGTGCTCGTTGTCCTGAAACTCTTCGTTATGATTTCTCATTGCTGTTCCTCAGCCTTGGCCCGGTTTGTACATGCGCTTTTCCGGTGGCTGGTACCACTCGTCATGATTGGCCGGTACGCGCGAGTTGTAGCCAAGCAGTTGCCTCATTTTTTCATTGGCGGGAAATGTTTCGCCTAGCATGCGAGGATAATCCATCTGTTGTTTGTGGAATGGCGGCGTGAAAGTGAGCGTCAATGCCATTCTTTGTCCGGCCGTATTATTGGGTGCTGCGGAATGCCATAGATTGGAGTCGAATAGCACGATGGTGCCTGCACGGCCGGTAATGCGGACCGAGTGTTGTTCAAGATATGCATCGTCGGGACGTTCGGCGGAAAGATGGCTGCCCGGTACAACTTTGGTGGCACCGTTCTCGACGGTGAAATCATCCACCATCACCAGCATGTTCAGCATCAGGTGAAAGCTTCCGGTGTAGGTACGCACATCCCGGTGGAATCTTTGTCCGTGACGGTATGCGTCATTCGAGTAGGGGATATTGTTGATGGCGCCGTAGGAATTCAGAATATAGGGGCTGGCGAAATACGATCGAATATACTCGTCGAGCCAATTGGAACTCAAGAAATCATGCAGGCTGTCGTCGCCACCAACAACGTGATGGGCAACGCCGGCCATGCCTTCGCCAACACCGTTTTTCAGCTGCCACGCCTTGCATTCTTCAATGCGAACCGGGATATCGTTACGCAAGCGGGACAGCAGGGAATCGGGCAGCAGGTTTTCGAAAACCGAGTAGCCGGCATCGCGCATGTCTGCAATGAAATCCGACATCGGTTTTTCCATTGTCTATTCCCAGTACCGGTTCAGGCTGACGATTTCACGATAGCGTTCTTTGCTGATGCCCAGCAGGATCTTGTTCCACTTCCTTCCCTGCCGGAAATACCACTGCGGTTTTTCGCCTTCGACCAGCCAGCCGCACTTGTCGACATGGAGTTTGAGCGAGGCGATATTGTATTCGATGATGTCAGTATCGAGCCGGTCAAGTCCGAGTTCATCGAACGCGTAGCGCATAAGCGCCATCAGTGCGTCGATGCCGTATCCCTTGCCGCGCATATCAGTTTCACCGAGCATGACGCCGTGGAATGCGTTGCGGTTCTTCCAGTCAATCGA
>CAZPCE010000015.1:11710-24355 GCA_964584915.1 uncultured Arenimonas sp.
CCAGGTTGGCGGTACCGATCAATCCGATACCGGGCACTTCAATCGCGAAGCGCTGGTCTTTCGACGTGCACGACAATGACGCAAACCAGCGCTCCTGGTCCTGCTCGCTGGTCGGGAAATGCCAGCCGCCCAGCATATTCTGGATTTCGGCATCGTTGGCCCATTTTTGCAGAAGCGGCAGATCCTTTTTTTCGATTGCACGCAGGCAGACTTTCTTGCCGATAATATTCACGGAGAGTCCTTCGTATGGATAAGGGCTTTGCATATCTTGTGCATCTCAATATCGCCGTAACGCTGGTCGCATGGCAAGTATAGTGTACGGTTTCGCAGCATGCTGCCAACACGGTCATCGGCGGGAACCGATGCGTCCGGCCAGTAGGAAGGCGTAAAAATGCGCCGAGAGACCAGTTCTTGTCTTAAAGCATCGGCGTCGATGTCCAGGACCGGGAAACACAGGGGAACGGCAGCGGCAGCTAGCGGCAAAGTGCGAAAGCCGCTGTCGGCCAGCAATGACGACAATGTCTGATAGTTGCTTCTGCGGCGCAGGGCGATGCCATCGAAATCGATTGCGGCAAGCATGGTTTTCGTGATGTTCGACATGTGCTGCGGCATGGGGTCCGCGAGTGTATTTTCCGCTTCCCGGTATTGCAGGTATCCCGCTTCCACTTGTCCGGCGGCACGGGAAGCCAGATGCCGCGAGCGAAATCCGGAGCCCGCTTCATCGGCAGGCAGTGGCGATGACGGTTTGTGCGGCGACATCAACAGGCCACCATCGGGTACGCCGGCAAACTTTCTCGGCGAATAGGCAACGGTGTAATCCGTGCCTGGTTTGAAATACAGCGATTGGGACGCATCCACCAATATTTTTTCGGCGCCGTATTGTTGAACGGCGGCATCGACTTCGGCGGCGCAGAGACCGAAATAGTCGACGCAGACCAGTTGGTCCGACGGACCAATATCCAGATCGCCCGGCACGCCGAATTTTCCGGTCAACGAATATTTTTTGACGGCGATGCCGAGCGTATCCAGCATCTCGATCACTACGCCGCAAATAAAATGCGGTACCCACACGTTTGCGGGTTTGACATGGAGCAATGCGGCCGCCATCGCAGAACGTGCCGACTGGTAAGTGGTTGCAGATTCCAAAAGCACAAGACCGGAACCCTTGCCTGGCTCCATTGCGAAATAGCCGCCAATGGCATCATCCCGTTTCGTATTCATCGCGTGGGCTCGCGTAAATCATATTCCGCCAGCATGTCGGCAATCCTGTTTTCGGAATTGAACATCATCACGTCGATGATCGAAAGGAAGGGCAGGTGCGGAGTAACAAATTGCGGATAATCGGTGGTCCTTGCCTGCAGGAAGCCCAGGCTGGTTTTGGCGTCGGCGAATGCCGCTTTTTCGTACAGCTCGAGTCCGCCGATGGGATTGATGAATTTGCCCGCACCGAGTTGGCGGCAAATATCCACGACGCGCGCTTGTCCCTGCAGTCCGGAGTTGTTGCCGATATCCGAGGAAGACAGGAAACTGCATTTGATCCCCAGTTGCCGGGACAAAGCCTTCAATATGCCGACGTTATAGTCGGCCACATTATCGTTTTTCGAATACAGCAGTTCGGTGATCAAGGGAAAAATGGAGCGATAGTACGGAGCGTGCGAATATGCCCCTTCGATCTTGCCGAGCAGCGACCGGAGCGGATCCGGCCCGCGGACATAGCTGCGCTGCCTGATCGGGAGCCGGTAGTCGTCATGAACAATCGGGAAAGTCCACCAGGCTGCTGCATTGTCGCGCAATATCCTGTTGCGATTTATCCAGCCGCCTTTCATGTACTGCGCATCATCGTAGAAAACGAAGGCATCCGCCGCCGCCATCAGCTGGAAATAGCCGATATAGGGAAAAAAATACGGCTGCATGATGGCAACGACCATCAGCTTGCCTGGACAACGGTCCGGATAATGCGCGAGATCACTTCGATCGCGTTCGCTGGAAGCGTGGTGCCGGTCGGCAATACGATAACCCGGTCGGCCACGATTTTCGTTCTTGGCAGTGTCTTGCCGGCATCCGGATAAAGTTCGCGATACGGCTGCATGTTATGGCAGCCGGGCCAGAAGTATTTCCGGGCAAGAATGTTTTTCGCGTGCAGCGCGGCGACGATTTCGTCACGCGATGCCTTGCAGTCCGGCCCGATTTCCAGGATGACATATTGGTAATTGTTTTTTTCCGTTTCGTCGAAATGCAAAATTCCGATGCCCGGCAGCTGCTCGAGTGCTTCGCAATAGTGATGGTAATTTTTACGGTTAGCCTCGATTACGGTGTCGATGTAATCAAGATTGGTCAGTCCCATGGCGGCGCAAATTTCCACCATCTTGCCGTTAGTTCCCGGGTGGATCACCTTGTCGTAATGTACAAAACCGAAATTGCGCATCAGGCGCATTTTTTCCGCCAGCAGGTCGTTATTGGTAACGACGGCCCCGCCTTCGAAAGTATTGAAAAATTTGGTCGCATGGAAGCTCAGTACTTCGCATTCGCCGAAGTTGCCGATCATGGTGCCGCCCAGGCTGCAACCGAAGGCGTGGGCGGCATCGTACATCAACGCAATCCCGTGGTCGTGCGCGATGGCTTCAAGTTCCGCATGCGGTGCACCGCGGCCCCACAGATGAACGCCGATAATGCCGGTCGTACGCCCGGTGATTGCTGCCCTGACCGCATCCGGATCCAGATTGTGGGTCTCTGGATCGATATCGACAAATACCGGAGTAATGCCTTGCCAATGCAATGCGTGTGCCGTTGCAATGAAAGTGTAGGAGGGAATGATGACTTCACCCTTCAGTTCAAGCGCGCGGATCGCGATTTCGAGAGCGATCGTGCCGTTGCACATCGCAACGCAGTGCTTTACTCCGAGGTATTCGGCGATCCTGCCTTCAAACTCCTGCAGTACCGGACCGTTATTGCTCAGCCAGCGGCGGTCCAGTATTTGTCCGACGCGCTGCAAAAAATCATCGCGATCACCGACATTGGGCCGACCTACATGGATGGGGGCATCAAAGGGCAATGAGGAGTCGATGCTGCCTGTCTGCCTTTCGGGTGCGGAACTTTTTTTTGTCATGGGATTGGCGAATTGGGTAATTGGCGTTGAACCGTTATTTCAGGCTGGCACAGCCATATTATCAGTGCGCCTGTTCGATGTGACTATGCGGTATTGCCGGTGCATTTTCCATCACTTTCGGATCGATTCGGGGTTTCATGATCGACGGCTGCGACTTTGGGTAAATCCGGCATATTCATGTAAAAATAGGGCACTCAATCATCTGCGCGGTTTGAACAAATGCCATTGCCGGTCAAGATCATTCGAGCCGCCAGGCGTGCTTTCTTGAGAAATGCCGCACTCGTTGCTGCGACTGTTCGACGTTTGCGAGCTGGCGAGCCAAAAGGATTTTGTGTCGCCTGCAATAAAACGGTGTTGGCATTTTTGCCATATGGGCAGGGAGCATCCGCGATGTCGCCCTTGATGAAAGCACTTGGCACCGTCGGGAGTGATGTCGACCATTTCTCCTGTCCCAAATGCCTGGCGCATGATCGGGAAAGACATTTGTTGCTCTATTTTACGAAGCTCGATTTCAAAAGCCAGATCAAGAATAGCCGGGTACTGCACTTTGCACCCGAGCCCGCCATAAAAAAATTCATCGAATCCTGGGGGCCGGCCGAATATATTCGGGGAGACCTGTTTCCTGCCAATGACGATATCCGACGGCTGGATATTTGTGCCTTGCCGTTTGGCAATGGCAGTTTTGACATGGTGATCGCAAACCATGTGCTGGAACATGTTGCCGATGATGCAAGGGCCTTGAGTGAAATATTCCGGATATTGAAGCCCGGTGGCAGGGCAGTACTTCAAACACCCTATGCTTCCGCACTATCCACCACATTCGAAGACCCCGCCCTTACAGGACCCGAAATGCGGTTGCATCTATATGGGCAGGAAGACCATGTCCGTCTTTATGGAAGGGATATCTTTCGGCGCTTTTCGGCGTCTGGAATGGTTTCGGAAATGAAGTCGCATGCGGAATTACTGCCGGACATGGATTTCAGGGTGTATGGCGTGAATCCGGAAGAGCCGTTGATGTTGTTCGCCAAATCCGCAAATTAATCGGTTAGTTTTTTTTCGGCATTCGCCAGTTTGACAAGTTCGCGTAATTGATCTTTTTGCAGATCGGTGTAGCGTGGCGAATTGGCCGTTAGCTCATCCAGTGTTTGCTCCGCCAACTTGGCGTCTTCCAGACTGTTGGCGAGTTGGTAAAGCAAAATTCCGGCGGAAAAATCATGGCCGCTATCGGTAAACGCAAATTGCGCCTGCGTCAGCGCCGACTTCAGGTCTCCACCCGATCCCATGAGCCGCGCGGCGGCAAAATGGGTTTTCCATACCAGGAACGAACGCGGGTATTGAACGGTATTCACCGCCCATTGGCTGGCAAGTTTTCCCAATTGCAGCCGATCCAGCTCCGGGCAGGCATTTGCTTCCGCCGCTGCACTGACATAATCCAGCGCCGTGCTGGTGGCCAGCGTAATCCGGTCGGCGGGCATCGAGTAAAGGGCTTCGAGTTCGCCTTTGGCTATGGGTTGTCCGGCGTAGCAATAGGCCAGAATCCGCCACAGTTGAATGGTGCGTTTCTCATTTTGCGGCGATGTCTGCATCGCGATATCAGCCTGCGACAAGGCGACGTCGAGACGTTTTGCATACAAGGCATTGAGCAACAGCTCGGAACGCAAGCGCGACGAGGTCGGGTGGTTGATTTGCGCATGCACCATCAGCGAAGCATTGTCGGACCACAGTAGCGCCCTGCTCAGGCTGGTCATCGCATAGATCGAAAAAATTGCGCCGAAAGCGATAGGCGTCATTTTCCGCAGCGATTCGGTGGCCTTCGGATATTTTTCGAAAATTCCCGCGACCAATCCGAACAGGGCCAGGACGAGCCCCATCGATGGCATGTAGTTGCGATGGACGAAATATATTTCAAGCGAAAAAATACTGGATTCCAGCAGGTGCCCGATGAAAAATATTCCGATGCCCGCACTGAAACCCGGAAAGTTTTTTCGCATCCCTATTGCGGCAAATGCCAGGACAATGCCGGCAAGCACGATCAGCCTCTGGCTTGTCGACAGGCTTTGCGAGATTGGAAAGTCGTCGTTGAACACGCCTGCCGAGCGCATCATAGGCAGGAATGTGGATGCAAAATAATCGGCCATCACCGATATTTGCGTGATCGCGCGTTCCGGCATGGTAAACGGGCGGTCGACATACGGGCCCAAAACGAATTCCGGGTGGGTAGCCAGATACGCGGCGACGATCAGGCAGGGAAAGATTACCCCCAGACGGAACGCCCAGCTGATAAAAGCCGGCCGCGGCTTTTCGGGTGAGGGACGAAAATACACCAGCTCGATCAACAGGCAATAGAGCGGAATGAATAAACCCGTTTCCTTGGAGAGCACGGAAAAAACCGTGAAGAAAACGATCCCGAACAACGAAGCGAGATGTATTTTTCCATCGCGTTCAATGCGTTCGCGAAAAACCACATAGCACCAGCAAGCCGCTACCGCGAACAATGCGGCCAGTTCTGTCATTCGCTGGATGACGTAGAACACCGTTGCAATGTGTTGCGGCAATATCAGCCAGAGGCTTGCGGCGGCGATGCTTGCAACGCGAGCGTGCGCCGCCAGATTGGCGTCGCGCTTGAATAATCGGTAAAAAAGAGCTGCCAGAAATAAACCCGTTGCAAGATGCAAGAACAGGTTGGTTGCTTTCATCGGCCAGATTGCTTCGCCGGTCGTGAGTGCGTTCAAGAGGAAAGTCAGCAGGCTGAGCGGGCGGCCAAACGGACCGGATTGACCGTGGAAGATCAATTCGTAAGTGCCTGTCCTTGTCGTTAGCCAAGCCTGTATCGGGCCAAGATGGATGGTGTCGTCTAGGAGCAGGGGGCCGGTCAGGGCCGGAAGCAAAAAAAGAACAGCAATAAATGGAAGCAGGAAGATGGCTTTTTTCAGCATGCTGCATTCTATATAAAAAACCCCGGCAAGCCGGGGTTTTTGATGAAGCGGTGTTTCGAAGCTGATTACGGACGGCAGCTTGATGGAGCGTATTTGGCAAGCACGGTACCAGCAGCGCCGCCGAACTTGGTCGAACCAGCGGCATTGCAGCCCCACTGTACAACACCACCGGTGCCGATCGAACCACGCAAGCGGAGCAGGTTGGCGCCAGCAAGAGCCGGGATGCCGGTAGCAGTCGTATTGTAGGTAATCAGGATATCTTGGGCAGCCGGGATGGTGACGCTGGTAACCAGCGGGGTGGTCGCGGTGGTGTAGCCGGCTTCGGTTTGTGTTGGCCATGCGCCACGGTCCAAACGGGTTTCGCTGGATGCCAATTTGGCAGCTGCAGCCAGATTCAAGCCTTCCGAGACTTTTGCACGGACGGTGTAATCTTGGTAAGCAGGCAGTGCGATGGCGATCAGGATGCCGAGAATGGCGATAACGATCATCAGTTCAATGAGGGTGAAGCCTTTTTGCATTTTCATGTTAGATTTTTCCTTCTAGGGTGGTTGTGATGTAAAAAAAGGTGGAACCTTTGTAGTGCTAGCGGCAACTGGAAGGCGCATATTTGGCAAGTACCGTGCCCGCAGCGCCACCGAGTTTGGTTGAGCCGGCCGCATTGCATGCCCAAACGGCTACCTGGCCGCCAGATTGAATCGAACCCCGCAAGCGTAACTGATTCGCACCTGCAAGAGCCGGAATGCCGGTGGCAGAAGTGTCGTATGTGATCAGGATGTCCTGCGCAGAGGGTATGTCGACGCTTGTGACCAACGGAGTCGTAGGGATGGAATAGCCTGCTTCCGGGGCGCTGGTTGGCCATGTTCCCTTGCTGAATCGGGTTTCGCTGGAAGCAAGTTTTGCCGCAGCGGCAAGGTTCATTCCTTCGGAGACTTTTGCACGGACGGTGTAATCCTGGTATGCAGGCAGTGCGATGGCAATCAAGATACCGAGAATGGCGATAACGATCATCAGTTCAATGAGGGTGAAGCCTTTCTGCACGTTCATATCATCCCCTAAGATAAATTTGAGCTTGAGCCTTGAATCAACCGTTCTTGACAAAGAATAGTTGTAACACTCAGTAACAAAGCAAATTTCGTGCCATCCTGATTTGAGCGATGCTCGTTGGCGTTTTTAGCGTGAGCAATGCCTTGGTCAATTGTCAGATGAAGGAATTCGATCCAAAAAAAACCCCGGCAAGCCGGGGTTTTTGATGAAGCGGTGTTTCGAAGCTGATTACGGACGGCAGCTTGATGGAGCGTATTTGGCAAGCACGGTACCAGCAGCGCCGCCGAACTTGGTCGAACCAGCGGCATTGCAGCCCCACTGTACAACACCACCGGTGCCGATCGAACCACGCAAGCGGAGCAGGTTGGCGCCAGCAAGAGCCGGGATGCCGGTAGCAGTCGTATTGTAGGTAATCAGGATATCTTGGGCAGCCGGGATGGTGACGCTGGTAACCAGCGGGGTGGTCGCGGTGGTGTAGCCGGCTTCGGTTTGTGTTGGCCATGCGCCACGGTCCAAACGGGTTTCGCTGGATGCCAATTTGGCAGCTGCAGCCAGATTCAAGCCTTCCGAGACTTTTGCACGGACGGTGTAATCTTGGTAAGCAGGCAGTGCGATGGCGATCAGGATGCCGAGAATGGCGATAACGATCATCAGTTCGATCAGGGTGAAGCCTTTTTGCATTTTCATGGTTGAATTCCCTAGGTATGGTTGATTAGTTACCCGTACTTGGAGCCAGCGTTCCCTTCCTTAGGTAGTCGGACGCCGTGTACGTGCCAGTAATACTCTGCATTATTCGTGCCAATAAATCTAGTGAGATGCTGGTCACACTATGGTAACGATTTAAATTATCAGAACAGGACGCGTGCATGATTCGAGGCAGTTTATTTTTTATTAATGGCAGGATGTGACAAAGTTTGTCAGCCTAGGGATCGGCATTGGCTGCTCCGATCACTTCGGCAGTCTTCGCGTCGATCAGGATGCTTGCGAAGCCCCTCGAACTCGCAAGCGGCAGATAACGGACATCGGCAATTGCACGGCCATACGATCTAGCTGCCTGCTGCAATATTTCGGCATCGTTCGGCTTCAGGTTTTTTCCTTCCACAATTGGCTTGGCGTGCTTGAGCAGATTCTGTTTCATTTGCGAATAGTCAACGAAATATTTAGGCATGGTTTGAATATCGCCTTGGCCAGTGATCGCGGAATTCATGATTTCGTCCTGTAGCTTTATGTCGGCAGGCATGGGAGCGCCCACCAAGGTCGGCTTGGCAAGACTCAATTGCCTGAAGCGTTCGACTTTCGCTTCAGCCAGGCGCTTCGGCCTGATTTCATTGGCGAAGACAAGTTCAAACCGATCTGGGACTGCCACCAAAAAGACCGGGCGCGAGTTCCAGATCGTCTGCAGTCCGTAGGCGAGAAAACTGAATTGAATGAGCGCGATGATCGCCAGATCCAATTTCAGCTTTGGTTTGCCGGCCCGATAGATAATCAGTGTCAGCAAGGGGCCGACAACCAGATCGACTCCCCCCACGAGCATCAGCAGGCGATCCGCCTTGGCCATTTGAATGAGTGCCGGCGGATACCAGAAATAAACGATGTAGGAGGCGACACTGGCAACAATAAAAACACTGATCAACAAATGTATGAAAGAAGCTTTCCAGCGGTTCATAGATCTATTCCATCTCCAGTTTTTTCAGTTTGTAGCGCAAAGCGCGGAAGCTGATGCCCAGATGTGCTGCGGTTTTTGTCTTGTTGTAGCGACAGGCTTCAAGCGCCTTTTGAATGGTGTCGCGTTCGATTTTTTCAAGTGCATCCGGCAGTGCCGAATTACCCGGTTCCGGACGTGCGGCAAGGGGTGCTGCCGTATTCTCGGGAAGCCTGTTTTCGTAGGCTGCCGGTAGTTGCAGGTCATGTGCCTCGATGCAATCACCTTCGCAGAGTGCAACCGCTCGCTCAAGGATGTTTTCCAGTTCGCGGACGTTTCCTGGAAACGAATAGGCGGCGAGTGCCGCAAGAGCGCTTTCCGACAATGGCGGAGCAGGATCGCCCCATTCGTCGCTCAGGCGTTTCAGGACGGCGGCGGCAATCAGCGGAATGTCTTCGCGCCGTTCGCGCAAGGGCGGTACCGGCAATTCAATCACGTTGATGCGGTAATAAAGATCGTGCCGGAATCGGCCGTCTTCCACCAGCTTTGCGAGGTTTTTATGCGTAGCTGAAAGTATTCGTACATCGATCGGCACTTCATTGGCGGCGCCGACCGCACGCACGGTTTTTTCCTGGATGACGCGAAGCAATTTGACCTGCATGTGCAAAGGCAGCTCGGCAACTTCATCGAGAAACAAGGTGCCGCCGCTTGCGGCCTGAAACAATCCTTCCTTGTCGGCCGTGGCGCCGGTGAAGCTTCCTTTTTTGTGACCGAATAATTCGCTTTCCATCAGTTCGGTCGGGATTGCGCCGCAGTTCACGGGAATGAAGGGACTGCTCGCCCTGCTGCCCAGCTCGTGAATGGAGCGAGCGACGAGTTCCTTGCCGACACCGGATTCGCCACTGATGTAAACCGGCGCCTGGCTACGAGCCACCTTGGCAATGGTGCCCCGAAGTTGCTGCATCCGGGGAGCATCGCCGAGTAATTTTCCACTGGCTTGCTGCAGGTTGGCCGCACGCCGTTGTTCATTCAATTCGAGTGCGTGCTGCACCAATCGTCTGAGTACTGCTAAATCCACCGGTTTCGATACGAAATCGAAAGCGCCCGCTTTGAGTGCATCAACGGCGGCTTCCACATTTCCGAATGCGGTAATCATCGCCACCGGCGTTTCCGGAAAGCGCTGGTTTAGGTGGGCGATGACTTCTAGGCCGTTTCCGTCCGGAAGGCGCATGTCGGTCAGGCAGATATCGTATTTGTTTGCGGCGAGCTGGGCTTTGGCGGAGGCGACGTCGGCCGCGGTATCGACAATCAAGCCCATTCGACCGAGTGTAAGTACCAATAACTCGCGAATATCGCGTTCGTCATCTACCACTAAAGCACTTCGGGGGGGATTGGCCATAAATCACACTGGAATTGTCCGCTACACCTTAGCGCAAGCTGACCACATGGCCAAGCTCTCGCTGGAATGACACGGAGTTAAAATTTGTGTCGGACTCGGGTGGAGATATCCCTACGGCGAGCTATTCGATGCTGACAAGGCTTTGCGTGCTTTGCATCGTGATCCGGAAGCATGAGCCTCCCCCGGGCACGGGCTCAAATTGCAAAGTGCACTGATTTGCCTCGCAAAGTTGTCTGGCAATGTACAAGCCAAGCCCCGTTCCATGCTCGCTGGTGGTATAGAAGGGCGTAAACAGTTGCTCGGCCACTCTTGGTGGAATACCCGGTCCTCGATCAATGACTTCGATGAGCGGAGCGCCGGTGTTTCTGTCCTGGCGCACCGATACCGTTACTTGGGCCGGTTTGCCGGGCTCGCGGCCGTAATTGAGGGCATTGTGTACCAGGGCCGTCAAAACCTGGTGCAATTGTTGCGGATCGGCCATAGCAACTAGCATGCGTGCCTCATTGACCGATTGCATCACATCGGTTTCCAACGGGTGGTTTTGCCGGTATTCCTCGACAAAGCGGCGGATGAAAGCGGTGAGTTCGATACTCTCGGGCTGTGAACGTTCGCGGCGGGCAAGGCCAAGAATGTTTTCCACGATGCCGTTCATGCGCTGGCATTGGCTGTGAATGATTTCCAGCAGGCGCCTGTCCGCTTCGGGTAGCCCCACCGACTCATCCAGCAATTGCGCCGAGTAGCTGATCGCCGCCAGCGGATTGCGAATTTCGTGGGCGATGCTGGCGGAAAGCCGCCCGAGCGTAGACAAGGTCAGTTCTTCGGCGCGTACCGAGTAAATCCGGCTGTCGTCGAGAAAGATAAGAAAGAGATTGTCGGTGACATTGATCGATACGAAGCGGGGTAGCACTTCGGGCGCACCTTCGGCAATCGTCATCGCTTTCGGAGTTTCACTGCGGCTGCGGCGCCATTTCCAAAGGCTTTCATGCAGTTGCGGTGCGACTTCAACCAGCGAGCGCCGGTCTGGAGACGGGCTGCCGAGCAAGGCCCAGGCCGCTTCATTGGCCAGTCGAATGCGGTGCCCGCCATCCACGACCAGGATGCCGGTCCGCATCCTGCGAATGACCAGTTCGTTGATTTCTGACAAGTTGGCGAGTTCTTCACCGCGTTTCTCGGCGAGTGCCTGGCTTTCGCTCATTTGCCGGCTCAGCAACTGGAACAGCAGGGCTGCTGCCACGTAAGTGACCGAAAACATGGCCGCTTCGGCAGCCGTATTGGCCGAATCAATTTCCCAAATTCTGTTTGCTATGTAATTGCCCAGAACCAGGACGCTGCCAACGATGGCAAAACCGATGCTCGCCCTAAGTGTCAGAATCAGACCGGCGGCGGCGATATTGAAGATAAGGAGGAGGCAGACACCGCTATCGAGGCCCTGAAACGCGAACAGGGCGGCCGCAGCCGCGCATAAGTCGAACAGCAGCCCAAGTGCAATCTGGCGCCTGATTCGCATCGTCGAGCGGGTGCTGGCCCACATGAAAAGCCCCGCAATCAACAAATACAGGATAGCTCCACTCTTGGCGAGCCACGGGTATTCCTGCCTGGCCAACAACATTCCGACGGGCGAAAACGCCACCAGCGCGAACAAGCCCGCTTCAAGAATGCGGTAAAGGGAGAAGAAATAGATCTCCCGCCTTTGTATGGTTTTGGCGACACCCGCGCTGAGGCCGTGGCTGGAAAAGTTCGCGAGCAAGGCGGAAATCCTGAGATTGGGAGCCTCAGTATAGAGATGTCGGCAGGCTTTTTGCCTTTGCTGCCCCGCTCGGCGACAATAGCGGTCTTTCCCGGGGCTGTTCGGCCTGGTTTTTTGCGGCTAGTCCGCTGTCTTCATATCGATAAGGTGTTGCATGAACTTCCACGAGTATCAGGCTAAACAATTGTTCGCCGACTACGGCATTGCCGTACCCAAAGGCATCGTCGCGCGCAGTCCGGAAGAGGCGGTTGCTGCTGCAAAAGCCATTCCCGGCGATTTATGGGTGGTCAAAGCCCAGATTCATGCGGGCGGCCGTGGCAAGGCCGGTGGCGTGAAACTCGCCCGATCCTTCGACGAAGTCCGTGATTACGCCAAGGCCATGCTCGGCACCAAAATGGCGACCTACCAATCGGCCGGTATCGCATTGCCGATCGACTGTGTACTGATTTCCGAAGGTACCGATATCGCCAACGAACTGTATTTGTCGGTGTTGACCGACCGCGCCAGCAAGACGATCACTTTCATCGCCTGCGCCGAAGGCGGTGTCGAAATCGAAAAAGTCGCTGAAGAAAACCCCGATGCGATCAAGTCGCTGCACGTGAATTACGTCCAGGGCCTGCAGCCGTATCAGTGCCGCCAAATGGGTTTTGATCTGGGCCTGAATGCCAAGCAAGTCGGCCAGCTCACGAAAATCATGATGGGCCTGTACAAATTGTTCAACGAAAAAGACTTGGCGCTGGTCGAATTGAATCCGCTGGCAATCCTCACCAA
>CAZPCE010000016.1:0-24320 GCA_964584915.1 uncultured Arenimonas sp.
GAATGTTGCCGCCTGCAAGTTATAAATGAGGCGATTGCACGATGCGCATATTTGTCCACAAATCGCTACAATATCGGCTCTCACAATTACGAGGCCGCCATGCAGCTTTCCGGCAGCATAACTGCGCTGATTACTCCCTTTGATGCCGCCGGTGCGGTGGATTTCGCTGCCTGGCAGCGTTTGGTGGAATGGCAAATCAATTCCGGAATCGACGCTATCGTGGTAGCCGGCTCGACCGGCGAAGCCGCGGCATTGACCGACGATGAATACAGCGCGCTGATTCGCAGCGCCGTAACGCAGGTTGCCGGCCGCATTCCGGTGCTGGCCGGCACCGGTCAATCCGGCACGGCAAAAACGATTGCGCAAACGCGCCTGGCCAAAAGCAGTGGTGCGGATATTGCATTGGTGGTGACTCCGCCGTACGTCAGGCCTACCCAGGCCGGTTTGATCGAGCACTACCAGATGGTGGCAGACGAAGGCGGTTTGCCGGTGGTTCTTTATAACGTTCCGGGTAGAACGGGTTGCGACATGCGGCCTGAAACAGTGGCCGTTCTCTGTATGCATCCGAACATCATCGGCTTGAAGGAGGCCCGGGGCGACGAAGAGCGCTGGACTGCACTTTATCCCCTTGGCTCGGCGCATTTTGCCCTGTTGAGTGGCGATGATCAGACGTGTGTTCGTGCCATCCGGGGTGGTGCAAGCGGCGTTATTTCGGTGGCATCCAATGCCGTGCCAGGAACTTTTAGCAGGATATGCCGTCTTTTACAGGCTGGCGAAGTTGACCAAGCGGTGGCTTTGGATAGCCAATTGCAGGGTTTGTATGATTTTCTGGGCTGTGAACCCAATCCCATCCCGGTCAAAGCCATTTTGACCCGTCTGGGTTGTGGTGCGGGCCTGCGTTTACCCTTGATGCCGCTGTCGGCGACCCATGGTGAAAACGCGGAAAGCATGACAGCGCTCTGTAAAGCGTTAGAATTGCCGCTAGTTTGAACAAGTTTGAATTGAAAATAACGGCTTCGTGCCATCAGGAGAAGAATCCAATGATCGTTTCACCTCGCGTTACGCGCTCGCTTATCTGGCTGACATTGGCCATTGTTATGGTGTCGGCCACGACTGGCTGCAGCTGGCTAAAAAAACGCGTCGGTTATGAAAACAGCAAGCAAACGGTACCGTTGGAGATTCCACCGGGTCTGGATGCCCCAAGCACGAACAATGCATTGCTGGTTCCGAACGTCGAAGGCACCACGGCGCAAGGCCAGGCAGCCGTTGAAACTTTCACCGTTAACGACAGCCTGGAAAGCACCTGGCGCCGCATGGGTCTTGCATTGAACCGTATCGAAGGCGTCACCGTTACCGGTAGCGCGCAGGCATTAGGTAGTTACGATGTTCGCTATCAGGGTTTGAATTACCTGATTCGTGCGGAAAATGCCGGCGAAGCAAGCACCCGCGTTACCGCGTTCACTTCCGAAGGTGCAGCGGCAGCGAATTCACCGGCAGGACGTTTGCTCGGCATTTTGAAATCGCGCTTGAATTGATTCCAGTCATCTAAATTAAAAGAAAGCGCCTCCGGGCGCTTTTTTTATGCGTGAACCGAACCGCAATTTTTCAATCGCCCTCGAACTGGATCAACGAATACACCGGCAATCCCGATGCGCGACATTTTTCGGCACCGCCAATTTCTGGCAAATCGATCACCACAGCCGCCTCGAATACCTTTGCGCCGATGCGCTGCAACAGTTTTTGCCCGGCGAGCAAGGTGCCGCCGGTTGCGATCAAATCATCCGCCAGCAGGATGTTGTCGCCCTGGCGGCAGGCATCGGTATGGATTTCGACGGTTGCCGTGCCGTATTCAAGTTCGTAATCTTCCGACAAAGTCTTGTAGGGCAATTTGCCTTTTTTCCGAATCGGGATGAAAGCCACGTTCATGGCCTGCGCCAGCGCGGCACCGAAAATAAAGCCGCGAGCTTCCATGCCGGCGACGGCATCGATCTTTTCGTTTTTATAGCGCTCGGCAAAATGCGCGATAACTTCGGCCCACAGTTCCGGAGCCTGGAATAAAGTCGTGATATCGCGGAAGTGCACGCCGGGCTTTGGCCAGTCGGGCACGGTGCGGATGATGGAAGCCAGCTTTTTCTGCAATTCGGACAGCGGCTTGCCGGAAATGTCGTTCATGTCGCGAAAAATCAGCGCTGCAAAAATTGAAGTTTGTCGGTTTTGCCATCCCATTCGGCGGCATCCGGCAAGCCGTCCTTGCGGGTCGTGATCACGGGCCATTCCTTCGAGAGCTCTGCATTGAGCGCGATATAGCTTTCCTGGCCGGCCGGCACGTCATCTTCCGGATAGATGGCTTTGGCGGGGCATTCCGGTTCGCACAAGGTGCAATCAATGCACTCATCCGGGTCGATCACCAGGAAATTCGGGCCTTCATGAAAGCAATCTACCGGGCAAACTTCCACGCAATCGGTGTATTTGCAGCGGATACAGTTCTCAACAACGACAAATGGCATAGTCTGGATTCCGGTGGTGGGTCAATATTCCGACCTAAGTGTTTGATTTGAATAAGCGCTGTACTCGCAAACCAGGCATTAGGTCCGCCTGCATAGCTAGGAGTCGGCACAGTCGGTAGTATAACGGGCTTGTATAGCTCCGCCCAAACGGCGGCCAAGACCGGAAGGAATCCGGTGTCGAGCGAACTCAATGGAAGAAAACGCAGTAAACACTGTCCTCCTGCAGCATCGTGTCATCACCCGTGATGCCCACGCGATATCTCGCAAGGACATCAGTCCCAATGCCTTACGCGTGCTTTACAAGCTGCGCGAGGGCGGTTTCGACGCCTACCTCGTCGGCGGAGCGGTGCGCGATCTGTTGATCGGCGGCCATCCGAAAGACTTTGACGTCGCAACCAGCGCCACGCCGGACCAGGTTCGCAGCCTGTTCCGCAATTGCCGCTTGATAGGCCGGCGTTTTCGCCTGGCGCACATCATGTTTGGCCAGGAAATCATCGAAGTCGCGACATTCCGCGCCAATTCCGACGACGGCAGCGGTGATCGCGAGACCGAAGACGGTGGCCGTTTATTGCGCGACAACGTTTACGGCACCATCGAAGACGATGCGATTCGCCGCGACTTTACCGCCAACGCCCTGTATTACACGGTCGACGATTTTTCGGTTCGCGATTACGTCGGCGGTTTCGAAGACGTCAACGCACGCGTATTGAAATTGATCGGCGACCCTGATTCGCGTTACCGCGAAGATCCGGTTCGCATGCTGCGCGCCATTCGGTTGGCGGCCAAGTTGAATTTTACGATCGACGACTCCGCCGCCGAGCCGATTTCACGGCTGGCGAGCCTGGTCAGTGACGCACCGCCGGCACGCTTGTTCGACGAATGCCTGAAGATGTTTTTGTCCGGGCATGCCGAAAAAAGTTTTCTCGGTCTTGAAACCCATGGTTTGCTGAATGTGTTGTTCCCGGAAACCGCCAAGGCCTTGAATACCAATAGCAGCGGCGCATTGCGCGCGATGGTGTTGCAGGCCTTGCGAAATACCGATGCCCGCATTGCCGAAGGCAAACCGGTCACGCCGGCATTTCTGTTCGCGGCGCTGTTGTGGCCCGCCTATTGCCGCGAGTTGGCGATACTGCAAAAAACCGGTGTCGATGCGACTGTCGCCCAGCAACGCGCTGCCGATCGCGTCACCTTGCACCAGGCCGAACGTATCGCCTTGCCGCGCCGCTTTTCGTTGCCGATGCAGGAAATCTGGCTGCTGCAATCGCGTTTCTCTCAGCGCGTTCGCAAACGGGTTTTCCGATTGCTGTCGCATCCGCGTTTCCGCGCCGCATTCGATTTCCTTGAATTACGCTTGAGCGGCACGCCGGAAGTGGCCGAAGACGTTGCGTTCTGGCGCGAAGCGCAGATTCAAAGCCCGGAAGCCCTGGCTTCGCGGCTCGATTCCAAGCGAACCCTGCACAGTTCCGAGCCGGGTGATTTATCGGCAGCACCGAAAAAACGCCGTCGCCGCAAACCGCGTCCATCGCCGCAAGAAGCCACGCCATGATCAATGAATCGCGTCGCGTATTCGTCGGCCTGGGCGGTAATCTTGGCGAAGTCGAAACAACGTTGATGGAAGCCTTGTTTGCGCTGGACGAAATTCCGCAAACAACCCTGCGCCGTCAATCGAGCACATACCGCACACCGGCCTGGGGCAATACCGATCAAGCCGATTTCCTGAATTGCGTCGCCGAACTTCAGACCCGGTTGACTCCCGGTACATTGCTGCAAAAGTTGCTCGAAATCGAAGAACGCTTTGGCCGCATTCGCCAGCAGGATGAACGCTGGCAACCACGGACACTGGATCTGGATATTCTGTTGTTCGGTGATGAAGTCATTCACGAAGCGCATCTCGATATCCCGCATCCGCATATGCACGAACGTGCCTTTGTTCTGGTGCCGTTGGCTGAGCTGGTAAACGATCTGGAAATTCCGGGGCAGGGCAGCCTGAAGGATTGCCTGGCGAAGCTCGATATTTCCGAAATTAAAATTCTAGAGTAGCGCAGCTTAAGAGAGAGCATTCATGTACGCAGATCAACCCAAGCCAGCGCGACGTCCGCAACTTACGGTTCCGAAGTTGCGCGAGATGAAAGCCGCCGGTGAAAAGATAGTGGCGATCACGGCTTACGACGCCAGTTTTGCCCGTGCGGTCGATGCCGCCGGTCTCGACGTCATTCTGGTCGGCGATTCGCTCGGCATGGTGATGCAAGGCAAGGCGAGTACCTTGCCGGTGACGGTGGACGACATCGTCTACCACACCGCCTGCGTCGCACGCGGATTACGCAGTGCGCTGTTGATTGCCGATATGCCGTTCCAGAGTTTCGCGACGCCTGAACGTGCGCTCGATGCCGCTACTTTGCTGATCGCCGAAGGCGGCGCCAGCATGGTGAAGCTCGAAGGTGCAGGTCACGTGCTGGAAACCATCACGTTTCTGTCGGAGCGTGATATTCCTGTTTGCGCCCACCTGGGTCTGACGCCGCAATCGGTGATGAAACTTGGCGGCTACCGCGTGCAGGGGCGCGAAAGCGATGCCGCAAAAAAAATGATTGCCGATGCCAGGGCGGTGGAAGCCGCCGGTGCCGATTGCCTGGTATTGGAATGCGTACCGATGGGATTGGCCGAAGAAATTACCCGCAGCATTGAAATACCGACGATCGGCATTGGAGCCGGTCCGCATTGCGACGGACAAATTCTGGTGTTGCACGATATGCTCGGAATGAACAGCGGCCATCGTCGTCCGCGCTTCGTCAAGGATTTCATGGCCGATGCCGGCAGCATCCAGGGCGCTTTCGAGGCCTACGGAAAAGCCGTGCGTGAATCGACATTCCCCACTGCGGAACATAGTTACGAATGAAAACATTTAACTCGGTCGCCGCGCTGCGAACCCAAATTGCAGACTGGAAAAAAGCCGGATTGCGCATCGGTTTCGTTCCGACCATGGGTAATTTGCATGCGGGGCATTTCGCGCTGGTCGAATTGGCAAGACAGCACAGCGATAAAGTCGTCGCGAGCATTTTCGTCAATCCGACCCAATTCGGTCCAAACGAAGACTACGCGCGTTATCCGCGTACGCCCGACACCGACATCAATGGTCTGGCAGGAAAAGGCTGCGATGCCTTGTTGTTGCCATCGGTAGAAGAGATGTATCCGTTCGGCACCATGGGTTGCGTGCAAATGCATGTTCCGGGGATTACCGACATTTTGTGCGGCCTGTATCGGCCCGGCCATTTCAATGGCGTCGCGCAAGTGGTCGCGCGCCTGTTCAACATGGTGCAAGCCGATGTCGCCGTATTCGGCCGCAAGGATTACCAGCAGTTGCAAGTGATCCGTTACATGGCGACCGAAATGAGTTTTCCGACCAAGGTAATCGCCGCCCCGACGCTGCGTGAAACCGACGGCTTGGCGATGAGTTCGCGCAACCAGTATCTGGAAGGTGAGCAGCGCCAGACCGCAACATTCATCTATCAAACGCTGAACTTCATGAAGGACCAGGCTTCACTCGGAATGCCGATTCATGGCATCGAGGCGGAAGCGAAACAACGTCTGGAAATGATGGGCTTCGTGGTGGATTACGCCGAAATTCGTCGCAGCGATTTGTCGCGCGCGATCGAACCGAACGAGAAAAACCTGCTTGCCCTGATCGCCGCCCGGCTGGGGCGCACGCGCCTGATCGACAATCTGGAATTTGATTTTGCATGAGTTCGATGGATAGGAATGCCGCTTGGGATGCCGTGCTCGCCGATGGGCAACGGCTGAAAGATTTCCATTTGCGCGATGTGAGCCAGGATGCTGCACGGGCAAAAAAAATGTCGCTGCAAGTCGGGCCGCTGCAGGCCAGCTTCGCCCGCCAGCGACTTGACGACAGCGCATTGAATGCCTTGTTCGAACTGGCAGAAAGCTGCCGTATTGCAAACGCCATCCACGATTTGTTTGATGGCAAGCAGGTAAATTCATCAGAGCAACGCGCCGCATTGCATACCGCGTTGCGCAGTAATTTGGCGGACACCGCCGAAGCAAAGTCGGCCAATGCGCTTGCCGTTGATTCACATCGGCAAATGCAGGTGCTGATCGAACAGCTTGAAGCCAGTGATGTCACCGATATTATCAACGTCGGCATCGGCGGCTCCGATCTTGGCCCTCGTCTGGCAGTCGATGCATTACGTGATTTTCATACTGGCCGCTTTCGCATACATTTCATCAGCAATGTCGATGGCAGCAGCGCCCAGCATGTTCTGCAATCGCTGGATCCAAAACGGACGGCGGCCATCCTGGTTTCGAAAACTTTCGGTACCCAGGAAACGCTGTTGAATGGCCGGATCATCAAGGACTGGTTGCAGGACGATTCGCGCCTGTATGCGGTCAGCGCCAACATTGAAAAAGCGAATGCCTTTGGCATCCATCCGAAAAACATCCTGCCGATGTGGGATTGGGTGGGTGGCCGTTATTCGCTTTGGTCTTGCGTCGGCTTTTCTTTGGCACTGGCAATCGGTTTGCCAAAATTCAAGGAAATGCTGGCGGGTGCCGCCGAGATGGATGCGCACTTCCTGAATTCGCCTGTCCGGGAAAATCTGCCGGTGTGGCATGCGTTGGTCGGTATATGGAATCGCAATGCCCTCGGTATTCCGACCCAGGCGGTTATTCCCTACGACGAGCGGCTGGCAAATCTGCCTGACTATCTGCAGCAACTGGTAATGGAAAGTCTTGGCAAATCGGTCGGGCCGGATAATGAAGCCGTTCAACATGCCACCGTTCCCGTTATCTGGGGCGGCACCGGCAGTTCTACCCAACACAGTTTTTTCCAGGCTTTGCATTTGGGTACCGACATCGTACCGGTCGATTTTATCGGGGTACTTAAACCCGCGCATCCTTATGCAGAAAACCATCAGGCCTTGCTGGCGAATTTGTTCGCGCAAACCGAAGCCTTGGCCAACGGGCATGAAGGTAGCGAGCCGCAAAAAACCTACCGGGGTAATCGCCCCTCCAGCTTGCTGCTGATCGATGAACTGAATCCGCACAGCTTCGGCATGCTGCTTGCTTTGCATGAGCACAGCGTTTACGTGCAATCGGTTATCTGGGGTATCAATGCCTTCGATCAGTGGGGCGTCGAGTTGGGCAAAAAACTGGCAAACGGATTAATGCCGAGTCTGCAAGATAAAAACATTTTGGCAGGCGATGCCATCACGCAATCCCTTCTGAAGTCGATTAGGTAAGGCGGGCAATGCCCACCCTGCAAAGCGGTCAGGGTTCCTTGAAATTCGGCGCGCAATCCCTATATCTGAACGGTAAGCAGCCAGCTTCATTGCACGCTGGCTTGCCGGATGTTCCAATGCGTCACCCCTACGAGGATATTGTCATGCGCTTATTTCGCCTTAGCTTTGCCGTCTTGCTGATTGCCTTGCTCTCCGGCTGTGGCTATAACCAAATCCAGACCAATGATGAGGCCGTCAAAGCCCAGTGGTCGGAAGTCGTGAATCAATACCAGCGCCGCGCCGATCTGGTGCCGAATCTGGTCAATACCGTCAAGGGTTATGCCGCGCAGGAAGAACGCGTGCTCACCGAAGTCACCAATGCGCGCGCCCGTGTCGGCAGCGTCAGCATCAGCGCCGAGCAGGCGGCCGATCCGGTCAAACTGGCGGAGTTCCAGAAAGCGCAGGGCGAATTGTCCGGTGCGTTGTCCCGATTGCTGGTGGTGTCGGAAAATTATCCCGACCTGAAATCGAACCAGAATTTCCTCGAGCTGCAAGCCCAGCTGGAAGGCACGGAAAACCGTATCACGGTTGCACGCAATCGTTATATCCAGAGCGTGCAGGGCTACAACGTCCATATCCGCCAATTTCCGGTGAACATGACCGCCAAGATGTTTGGTTATGACGTCAAGCCAAACTTTACGGTCGAAAACGAAGCGGCAATTTCAAAACCGCCTACCGTTGAATTCGAACCTGCCAACCCCGCGCCGGCGAAATAGTCCCTGGTGAATTTTCGCATCCCGAAATTTGCATTGGCCTGGCTGGTATTGCTGGCTTTGTCTGCAGTGCCGGCATCGGCGCAGACCGTGCCGGTGCTGACGCAGCATGTCACCGATCAGACCGGTACGCTCAATGCAAGCCAGATCGCCGAGCTGGAAGCCGGGCTTGTGGCGCTGGAGCAACGCAAAGGCAGCCAGGTTGCCGTATTGATTGTTTCGACAACCGGCAGCGAGGCGCTTGAAAATTATTCGCTCGCCGTCGCCGAACAAAACAAGCTCGGGCGCGGCAAAACCGATGACGGTTTGCTATTGCTGATCGCCAAGGATGACCGGAAGGCCCGCATTGAAGTGGGCTATGGTCTGGAAGGCGCGGTACCCGATGCATTGGCGAGTCGGATCATTCGTGAATATCTCACTCCGAAATTCCGGCAAGGCGATTTTTTCGGCGGGATCACCGATTCCCTGCAGGCAATTACCAAATTGATTGATGGTGAGGCTTTGCCGCCACCGATGAATATCGATGAAGGAAAGTCGCAACCGGATTTCATCTTTGCCGGCATCGTGGGATTTTTCATCGGCGCCATTGCCGGTATCTTCACTTTCATTCCCGCGACACTGAGAAGCCTCGGTGCAGCCGGCATCGCCGTATTTGTGGTCACCCTGATGTTCACGCTGGGCTTTTCGACGATTGTCGCTGCCGTCGTCGCTTTTCTCGTTTCAGCTTCCGGCACGGGCCGCTTTAGTTCGGGCCATGGTGGTTGGGGCTCGTTTCCAGGCGGTGGTGGCGGAAGCAGTGGTGGCGGTGGCTGGTCGGGTGGTGGCGGTTCTTTCGGAGGCGGTGGCGCCTCGGGAGGCTGGTAATGAAACGGCTAATGCAAAATCTCTTCGCTGGCTGGTTCCGCATGTCGAGTTGGTTTCCGGCGCCAACGCTGACCCGTATTCGCGACTTGATCACCGAAGGTGAACGCGGCCATGCCGGAGAAATTTGTTTCGCGGTTGAAGCGCGTTTCTCCTTTTGGTCCGTACTCAACGGATTGCAAACCCGTGATCGCGCCCATCAATTATTTTCCAGCCTGCGGGTGTGGGATACGCTCGATAACAGCGGTGTGCTGATTTATCTTCAACTGGCCGAACGCCGGGTCGAACTGATTGCGGACCGCGGCATTGCGGCGCGTGTCGAAAGTCTGCAATGGCAGGAAATATGCGATCAACTCAGCAAGGACATAGCCAATGGTGCTGCCGATGTTGCCGTGCTTGCCGCCATTGCGAAGATCAACACATTGTTGAGCATGCATTTTCCGGCAGACTCGGATAATCCGCGTGAACTGTCCGATGAGCCGGTGATTTTGTAGGCCTGCTTTAGGAGCAGGCAACAGCATCACCATCGTGAAGACGCGGCACTGGCTTTACGCTTTTGTCATGCTCACGCTATGCTCCGTCATCGACAACATGACAAGGTGTACCGATGGCCGACGAAAGTTCCAAACAGTGGGCCGATGTCGCCGCGCTGTTCGATCGATTGCTCGAACTCACGCCGGAAGCGCGTGCGGATTATCTGAGGCGTCGTGAAGTCAGTCCGGACGTATTGCAGCAAGTGCAAAAGATGCTCGCCGCGCTGGAAAACGAGCCCGGTTTTCTGGAGCCATCGGCACGCCAGTCACAAGATCCGGTCACCACCGAATACAGCTCTCTCGCTGCAGGAGCAAAAGTGGGTGCGTTTGTCGTGGAGCGCCTGGTTGGGCGTGGCGGCATGGGCGAGGTGTACCTTGCACATCGCAGTGATGCGGATTTTGCCCAGAAAGTTGCGCTCAAACTGATTCGTCCGGAAGCGGCAGGACGCTTGGGCCATTTTGAAAACGAGCGCCGCATTCTTGCCGGCCTTGAGCATCCGGGTATTGCCCGTTTGATCGATGGCGGTTTGGCACCGGACGGTCGTCCCTACATGGCGATGGAATTCGTGGAAGGCCGCGATTTGATCGCCTATGCGAAAGAAAATGCATTGAGTCTCGAAAAGCGCCTGCAATTATTCCAGCAGATCTGCGAAGCGGTCGATTTTGCCCATCGTAACCTGGTTGTCCATCGCGATTTGAAACCGGCCAATATCCTCGTCGATGCCAATGGCCGTGCCCGCTTGCTGGATTTCGGAATTGCCAAGCTTGCCGATGATGGTGGCAGTGTGATGACGCAGGCTTTGTTGACGCCGGAATACGCGGCGCCGGAGCAACTTGAAGGCGGGCCCATTACGATGGCGACCGACGTGTTTGCACTTGGCGTTGTATTGTATGAATTGTTGGTGGGTGCTCGTCCATGGAGTTTGTCCGGCTCTGTGTTGCCGGCAAGTTTCAAGCGTCGTTTTGAAGCAGAACCTGCCTTGCCGAGCAACGCCGTGAATGCATCGAGTGTTGTTTCCGCCAAATCCTTGAGGGGCGATCTGGATGCCATCGTGATGAAGGCATTGCGTCCCGAGCCCGGTCAGCGTTATCAAAGTGCCTCGCAGTTATGGAACGACATCAAGCGGCATCTCAGACGCGAACCCGTTTCTGCACGCGGTGATACTCGTGGATACCTTTTCCGTCGTTTCGTGAGCCGTCACAAAGTCGGTGTCGCCGCAACCGCCGCAGTCTTTGCCGCCATCTCGGTGGGTGTCGGCGGCGTCGTGTGGCAGGCGCACAAGACGGCGCTTGAACGCGATCAGGTATTGGCAGAAATACGACGTACCGATGCGGTGAAAAATTATTTGTTATTCATGTTCCGTACCGCCGGTGAAAACCAGGGCACGGAACCTACTACCGCAAAACAGGTTTTGGACCAAAGTGCAAAAAATCTTGCCGAGCAATATCGCGATCAGCCACAAACACGTGCTGAAATTGTCGAAGCTTTGGGTGCCCTGTATTTGTATATGAATGACGCCGAAGGTGCCGCCCCCCTGTTGCGGGGTTATCTGAAATCAGATGACGTAACACCCGCTGCACGCGCTCAAGTCACTGGTCTGCTAGCGCAGGCTGAATTGCAGCTTGGCAACAAGGCCGAGGCTCGCCGTCTGCTGGATGCTGCGCAGGCATTCTGGAACAAAAATCCTGAACAGAATCGCAAGTCTCTGGTCGAGTTTCGTTTGACCCAGGCCCTGGTCGAGAAGGAAGAAAGCGGGCTTCCGGCTTCGATAAGGACCTTGCAAATGGCCTTGTTGGAACACGATGACTACTATGGCCGCAACGCTATCGAAACGGCTGTTCTATTGAACAGCCTTGGTATTGCCTATCAGGCCAATGGCGATATCGACAAGGCCGATGCAGCATTCCGCGATAGCTGGAAAGTGTATGAAAAGCTCGACAACACCCGTAGTGCCGGAGCGTTGCTCCTCATGGGCAATTGGACGACGGTGGCTTATCGAAAAAACGATTTCGTTCGTGCCGAGGAACTATTGGTGAAAGCAACCACGCTGCGACGCGATTTGTACGGACCATCGGCGGGATTGGCTTCCATGCTGGGAAATCTCGGCAAGATCATGCTGAAAGCCAAGCGGCCCGGGGATGCCATGGTGCAGTTGGATCAGGCTTTGCCGATGTCACGCCAGTACACAGGCGAACACAGCATACTCACGACCTATATTTTGCAGAGCGTCACTGAAGCACACATTGAATTGGGTGAGCTGAAACTCGCGGGTGAATCGCTGGCACAGGCCAAGAATGCAGCGCGTACAAACTCGGGTGAAGACCAGGTCTTGTACGCTATTTGTCTGGGTATTGAAGCGAAACTACGTTTGGCAGAAGGCAATAAAGCCGAGGCAAAGCAATTGGCGAATGCGATGGCGAGCAAGCTGAGTGCGCTGGGGGAGGCGGGTGCGCCTTACGCACCGAGCGTCGAACAATTGCGCGCCCTGATTGAAGCCGCCCCGTAATTCGCTTCTGCGCGTTTTTGCAGGAGCGCCCTTGGGCGCGACCAGTTTGCGCAGAAAAGTCGGTCGGTCCAAAGGACGCTCTACGGGGAAATCAATTCGGCGCCATCTCGACATATAACCAGGCTTTCGCTTTCAACCAGTCGCGTCGAACCGTGCGATCACTGATGCCAAGTGCCTGTGCCGTTTCTTCTTCGTTATAGCCGGCGAAGAAGCGGCATTCGACTACTTGGGCCAGGCGCGGGTCCATTACCTGCAATCGGGACAATGCTTCGTCGACCAGGATCACTTCATCATTCGATCCCGCCGGAACCCGCTCGGCAGCCGAAAGCGTGTCGGGAGCAAGGCCTCCTCCGCGTTTTTCCGCAAAGTGCTCACGTGCCGAATCCACCAACACCTGCCGCATCGCAATCGCGGCAGCGCGCAGAAAGTGTTGGCGATCGTTCCAGCCTTCCACCTTGTGCAGTTTCAACCAGGTTTCATTGATCAATGCCGTGGTTTGCAGGGTAGGGGCATTTCCCAAGCGCCAACGCTCGAGACTGGCGACTTTTTTGAGCTCGGCATAAAGCTCCTGCACAAGTGCGCTTGAGGATTCTCGCAGGGGTAAGTCAGCTTCTGCCATAGCCCGAGTCTAGCAAATTTGTTGTGAAATCCCGTCCTCGTGCTTCCGTCATGTCCGGATTTTTCATCGTGCCCCGATAAGGCTGGCAATGGGCCGGCCATGGCCTGCGGACTGGAGCTTTGCATGAAACCCCTTACTCGCCTGAAACGTCGAAGAAATGCGCTTTATGCCGTCATGGCCTTGGCGATGGGTTCGCCGGCGGCGCATGCGGATGTCTTTGACGACGCCTGGTCTTGCGCTGTTGCGGTGAAGGAAGGCGTTGTCGATACCGCGATTATCGGCGGAAAGGCCCTGAAATTCATTGCGACCAAGCCCGATTGCGTGACGCGTCTGGGAACCCCGGCGACTGCCGCGCCGATCGGTGTGGTCGTCGGCTTGGCCAATGTCGGCGTATTGCCGACATCGCAACCGAGCTGCAGCGGCAAGCTCTACGGTACCGCGGCAAAACCGGTGGCAGAGGCACTCAATGCAACGCTTGGCGAATTGGGCGTGTTGCCTGATGGTGCAAAAGATCAATTGGTTGGCATTGCCGCCGGTGGCATTTCCGGTGAAGTGCTGGCGGAAATTCCTGGCATGGACTTTGTTTCTGGCTCGTTGACCTGCGGTTGTGATTTGGTTGATGCCGGTTTGAATACCGACACGATCGAGAAAGTGCTCAATACAGCCGACAACATCGGCGATAAATGCGGCGGTCCGGTCTGGGACAAGGCTAAGGAAATTGCCGGCGACGTAGTGAACTTTGCCGGCGATGCCGCCGAAGAGGGCATTCGCCAGGTGTCGAATCTCGGCGATGCGCTCGCAGGGCAAACCAAACACATGCCATACGTGAATTATTACGACCAGAACTGGGCGCCGCAGGTAGAAGCTTACGCCACCTTTGAATTCAGTCATCCGAACGCCTGGCATGGCGCAAAGAAATGGAAAGAAATATGGGACCCGTGCGTCAGCTATTTCGATGGACACACTCAGGCCGAAGATACCGCGCAATACACTTGCGACAATATGCGCTCCGGCGGCCCTCTGTTCCCGAAAAAATATTTCGGCCATGAATTGTTTCAACGCGTTTTCGAATTCGAAGCCTCGGTGCTCGTCAACGCAGAGCGCGAAAAAGCGTACGCGGAATTTTCCGACTTGAAGTCGGGCGCCTTGCCCAATGACATCACCAGCTCTCAGTGCTATGCCGATCAGGCCATAAAGCTTAATTCCTTGTTGCCAACGTTGAGAAAACAGGCGATCGATGCCGTCTTCGGCATTCCGAAAAAAGAAAAAACCCATAACGGCCTTGTCGTGCAGCCCGATTCGCCACCGGCGTTATGGTCTGCCGATACCTTTGGCGCGTATGTACTGACGTATTTCCCCGAAGTGGATGCCGGTCAATTTCACGCCGATGCGGCCAAGGCGGTAGAGCTTGCATTGGCCGATTTCAATGCCGAAGAAAAAGTACGCGCAAAGCTGAAAGAACTGGTGCTGGATTACTACCGCAAGGGCTCCGTTTGCATCGACACCACCGATACAAACCAGGCAAAGCTCAACAATCTGCTCAGCCAGTGTCCGACCCAGACTTGCAAGGACACGATACGCAGCGACTACCAAGTTTGCCGCAGTGATTTTGAAAGTTGGCGCAAGAAAAACATGAATCTGCTGATTGCCACCGAATATTCCTACAACAAGGTCCTGCTGCAAAACGAACAAGTGGTTCGGGAAGGCGTTTGCATTTCGGAAGCGGAACATACTCTGGTCACCGAGAAAAACGCCAAAGCCGTGGAAAACATGGTGGACCAATGTTCCAAATCCATTCCGAGAGAAAAACTGGAGAAGGATTACGAAGCCTGTGCCGCCGCGGAAGACACCTGGTTTGAAAAAAACCGTCCGGTGGCCGGAAAATTCGACGCCGAATACCTTGAAAAAATAAACGAGGGGTGGAAAGGTTTCAACGAAGCTTGCCTTGACGCTGCCAAGACCACATTCCAGTCTTGTCGTTTGAGTATCAATGATTCCTCCGCAAAACGTCCCGACGCGATTGAGGTTCCCGCGATAAAGGATGGCGCAATAATCGATACGAGCGATCGCTTGCGTGAGCGCGAGCCGATTCAACGCAGGGACGAGCGAGTCCCCAAGACGGAAACCGAAGCGGAACTGCGCCGTCGCAAGGAGGCCTCATCGCGCGAAGCTTTGGACAGACGCGAACCGCTGCAACGCCTTGATGAGCGGGTTCCGAGAGACGGAGATTCTTCCAACTCACGTCGCCGCAGGGAAAGTGAAGATTCGCGTGAATCGCGCGAACCCATGCGGCGTAATGATGAGCGTGCGCCACTTGCCGAATCGACAAACGAACAAGGCCGAAGACTGTCGCCGGAAGAATTACGCAGGGCACGTGAGTCGACGCGCCAAGACGAAGTGCCATCGAACGATGGCGCAGCTTTGGAAGCCAGAAGAAGAGCCGCCGCAGAAGCACGTGCAGCTCGCGATGGCCGGGCAGGAAGAGATCCCGTCGTACCCGAAGCCGCGCCGATCACCGATGCCGATTTGCCCGGTTGTTACGTGCTGAGCAGAACCGAGAGCTCACGCTACTACGGCTGCAGAAATTCCGCGGCTTACGAAAACTGTCAGGTCGTGGCGAAACGCGACAGCAGCATTACCTGCAAACTCGTGTCTAAAGACTGATTTTCAAAAAAAATATTCATCTTGAAGGAAGCATCCCCATGAATCGCCCTGGTTTTCAAAAAATCATTTTGCTATCTGCCTTATTGCTTCTGCCTTTTGCCTCCATGGCCTATGCCGACGGCAGCAAGCCGTATGTCGACCGCTCCGAAACCACCCGCGATCTGGAAGCGCAGGGTGTATCCATGAAAGCACGCAAGCACGCCGTCACCGTTTACGAAGTCCGTTCGGAAGTCGCCGAGATTAACGTCCGTGCTGCAACCGACATGTTCACCACTGCGTTGATCAAGTCGCGACGCTTCCGCGTGATGGAGCGCAGCCGGATGGAAGCTGGCTTGGCAACGGAACGCGATCTGAATGCAGACGGCGTTACTACCGGCGATGCCGGGGCCTATAAACTCGCAGGTGCGGGCTATATTTTCGAACCGGTGATTTCGGAAGCGAATCTCGGTGCAGAAGAGTCCGAAAGTAATACCGGCATCGGCGGCATGAACGTCGGCAGCGGGAAAATTACCGATGTTATCGGCATGGATATCCGTGTGATTGACGCATCGACTGGCGAAATTGTCGATGCCATCAATGTTCGCAAAAAACTGGAAACCAAAGGTTCATCCGTTTCCGGTGTTGGCAACTTGATCGACAACGCATTGTCTTTGAGCGGCAAAAGCGGCCTGGGCTCGATGACGCCCGAGCACTCCAGCCGCAAGACGCAACGTGAGAGCGTGGATCAGGCAATTCGTGCACTGATTGAGCTTGCCGTGGCCTAGCTCGCGAAGAGTTCCGTAGATTGGTAATCGTAGGAGGCCGCTTGCGGGCGACGAGAACATCTCCAAACATGTCGCCCGCAAGCGGCCTCCTACGAAGTTGAATGTCGTCGTATATCAATGTCCGGATTTCCCGTTCCCCTGCGATACAACTCTAACGAGGCCGTTATGGCCTGCGAACCGGAGATTCTCATGACATCTGCCACGCGTTTTATCCGGCTTGCAATCTTGTCGCTGACTGCCATTGTGCTGCCTGCATATGCAGTGGCCGATGCAGCCGGCTCGGCGGCAATTCCTTTAAGCAAAGGCATGGTGGTGACTACGGCCGTTCAAACGCCGAATGGTGATGAAGAGCAAATCACCGTTATCAGCGACATGACCGATGCCTACGTCGAGTACAGCGTGGATTTCCGATATCTGCTCAAGGGCAAGCAGGTCAGTGATCTGCGCATGCGTCGCGTGAGGCGCGAAGACATGGCCTCTTCGAACAAACAGAATCTGGTATTCCAGTCCGGTGATCCTATGATGTTTCCGGGGTCCAGCATGGGCATGTCGACCGCATCGTTTACACAGCTTAAGACCGGCGGAAAAGTGGCACTGGTGATTGGCACCGTCGCGCGTTACGGCGAGCAGGAAAACATGCCGGCGATATTGGATGTGACGTCGGGACGAAAATATTTTCGCGGAACATTGATGCGCATTGGCAATGGCACGGTACCAATCACCGTAAAAATCGATGGCAAACCCGTCATCATCCAAACCATCCACGCCAAAGGTGTTTTCAGCGTGGCGGGAGACAATGTAAATATTGAATTATGGGTTGCCGATAATCCCGCGCATCCCATCGGTTTGCGCAATCGACAGGGCCGCAGTGTTTTTCAAACGGTCCGGATCGATTATCCGGCTGCACGACCCCAACTCAGCATATTGCAAAAATCCTTGGACAGCGGTGCTTGCCGTGCGGAATTGAACGGCATCTATTTCGACTTCGGGAAAGCGACATTGCTACCGCAATCGACGCCGGCCTTGAATGCGGTAGCCGATTTGATGAAGAAAAACCCGGGTTGGAATTTGCGTATTGAAGGCCATGCCGACAGTGTCGGCGGTAATGCCTATAACCTGGATTTATCGAAACGCCGCGCTGCCGCAGTCAGTGCCGCATTAAGCACGCAATACAAATTAGCCGCTGCAAGATTAAGTGCGAACGGCTTCGGCGCGAGTAAACCGGTTGCAAAAAACGACACGCTGGAAGGGCGCGCAGCGAATCGCCGCGTCGAGCTGGCGCGTACCTGTCCGTAAATCCAATCAAGCTAGCGAAGGTCATCATGAAAAATAAAACCCTGAAAATTATGTTGGCCGCGCTATTGCTGGCAACGATGAGTGCGTGTAAAGAAGAGGATGCGAGTCCCGACGAAGGCAAGGCCGTAAGTGCCGATGGCATGGCGGACTCTGCCGATCTCGCCGCCGCCGATCTCGCCAAAACTACGGACCCGCATGATCCATGCCGATTGCTTGAACCGAAAGAAGTGGAAGCCGTGCTCGGGGCGCCGCTGGCATTCGCGCCTTATCGCGGCGGAAACCCGATTGGGGACAGCGCTGCCATGCCGGATGAAACGGGTTATTACTGCTGGTACTTCACCGCCGACAATAAAAACCTGACCGTGCAAGCCGAGTGGACCGATGCTGGCGCAATCAATGCCGGTGTCAGCGGCAACCTGGAAAAGGCGGAAGGTGCGACTAAAGGTATGCTGAAACTGCAAGACGGCACCGAACTGGTGGGCGACTGGGATGAAGCAAAAATTCGCGGTTGCTGCACGTTCGTGGCGATGCAAGGCGACAGCATGGTGGAAATCGATTTTGGTGGCAGTTTATCGACAACTGCAGAGCAGGCTGGCGAGCTCGCCAACAAGGCATTGCCGCGTCTTGCCAAACCGCTCGATATCAGCGGGCTCAGCGGTCAGAAAGACGGCTTGAAGCGTATTCTCGCATTGTATGCATCGGACGATCCCTGTGCCCTGTGGAGTGCCGCCGATATCGCGAAATTATTGGGGCCGCAAAAAGGCGAACCGGAACGCAGCGACAACAATTGCACGATTACTTATACCGGCAAGGATGGCCGTAGCCATTTATTTGTCGCGACGGTGACTTTGCGTAATGGTTATCGTAATTACCGTGGCGAAAACGGCACCTTCGAAGGCTTTGCCAAAAGCATCAATGCCGAAGGCGCTGAGCAGGGCGTGGCACTCAGAACGAGCAAAGGCGTGGAAGGCCCGTGGGAAGCGGCCTCCGATGGCGCCATCCAGTTCAATACCGTCAAACGCGATGCACAGATTGCCGTGCGTCATGGCAATCTGAGCCCTGATGATCTGCGTGCATTCATTGGCCATGGCTATGCAAAAATCGAAGCCGGAGCAAAGAAATGACCGCCAGATTACCCAGGAATTTTCATTGGGTTGCATTGGCGATGAGTCTTTTTTCCGCAATATTGTTGCCGATGTCTGCCAGTGCGCAAATGGAAACGATTGAAGCGCCGATCAGCGTTACTTCCAATCCAAAAGTCGCCGTGCCGGGTGCGACCATCAAGCTTAGTGGGCAGACACCGCCGACCCAGGCCGGTGCCAAAGTCAACGTGCTTATCAATATTGAATTGATGCCCAAACCGGCAAACGGAAAAGTAGCCAAGCCTATCCAGCTCGATGTTGCCGTCGATGCCAAGGGTAATTGGGCATTGAATATCAAGAATACGATTCACATCGGCCGTTATACCGTGATCGTCACTGCGCCTGACGGAAAGGGGCAGGCGACAACGCAATTCGATGTTGTCAGTGAAGACGCCTTCGATGAATTCCAGAAAGAATACGCGGCCAGCATGGACGCAACCGAAACCAGCTTCGTTACCACGGTGGATAAATTGCTGGCCGATATTCCGGACAGCTCCGAAAAACAGCAAGTCGTGCAACGCTATCAAGTTATCAAGAATAAATTGAGGGAACGTCGGCAAAAGCGTCCGTCACTCATCCCGAATATTCCTCCGGTCATTGCCGCCTTACCCGCACCAAAACGTGCGGAGTTGGCAACACCCATTTTTGAAAATTTCGAAAAGATCACCGTTCAATCCAATAGCGTGGGTGACGCCATTCGCGCCTCGCGCTTCGGTGCCAGTGCCTGTGAAAAACTCGACACCGTCGTCGAAGCTTTGAATCTGACGTCCACATTGATGAACTTTGAAAGGAATTCCGTCAATCTGGTGATCAACCACTTGACCGACAAAGTGTCGCCTGCGCTGATCGAGAATCACAAGTACGGAAATACCGGCGCGAAATTTGCCGAAGGTGAAGCGGTAAAAGTGTGGGTGGCCAATTTGCGCGGCTACAAGGAACTTACCGGCAGTGTTCCTGGCCTGATGATTGATCTTGCCAACTACGTCACCAAGGATTTGTACACGAGTATCTGTACCCGTTACGAAGGGCCGTTCACCGGTTCGCTGAGCATCGAGTTCTACAAGGACGCAAGCAGCCGTGACCCATATTGGGAATACACGGTAGAAATTGGCGGCAAGTTGATCCTGAGCGAGCCCAAAGCATTTACCGGCAAGCCTGGCAGTACGATGCGTGGTCGCTTCGACGGCGCCGCGATTGGCTACAAGGTTTGGGAAGACGCGCTGAAACTCACGCCCGCGATAAAACCCTATGTGGCCTACCACAAATTGATTGCGCCGCCGCCGACGATACCGCTGCCGCCTGATGAAATGGGTGCAGTGTTCAATACCGCTGCACATCCGCTGGGCTTCCAGGTTGGCGTGACCGCAGTGCGAAAAGGTGATCAGATCATCGTGAACTTTGATCAAGCCGCCATTCGCGACATGAATCCAAAATTCAACCGCGCATTATTGATCCATGTGATTATGGCCGGGATGATTCCGGCGCCGAACTACCAAACGCTGCCCATGGAGAACGCCCATTACATCTTGTCGCGGGGAATGCGAAAAAATGCAGTGCTGAAACTTTCCACCAAAGGCAAGGAACAGCATCTGACCGGAAATTTCGTACGCAAGGAAGATACCGGCGATATTTTGCTGAATTGGAAAGTGGATGTGGATATCTGCAGTCCTGCCTGTTCCGACAGTTCCATCCAGCGAGTAAAGGCCTGGTATGACGCAGGGCAGGCCAAGCGCAAGAATGGAAAGAAATAGGCGCGCTTCTGGCGGGTCTTCAAAATTAAAATCGTTGCAGAAGCGACGCCGGTCCCGAAATGTCTCGCAGATTATTCGGGACCTAAGCCCTTCCTACGGCAGCGTCGCTACCGACATGACCCGGTTTCTGCCGCCATTTTTCGCGGCGTACAAGGCGCGATCGGCATGGCCGAGTGCAGCGCTGACATTGGCATGCGTGTTGCGCCACTCGGCAACGCCTATGCTGATGCTGACGCGGATATCCTGGAAGTCGTACTCGTGAATTGCATGCCGTAAACGTTCCGCCAGTTCAATGCCGGCTTGCTCGGCGGTGTCGTTGAGAATGATGGCAAATTCCTCGCCGCCGTAGCGGTATAGCGGAATTCCGGAATCGAGGGCGCGGCCAAGCTCGGCCGCCACTTGCGTGATGATGCGGTCGCCCACCAGATGCCCGTGCTGGTCATTGATGGCCTTGAAATGATCGATATCGATCAGCAGGAAAGTGCAGCGTTTTCCGATCGTTTTGGATCTGGTCAGCTGTTCGAGTGCTTCGTTGAATGTACGGCGATTGAAGCAATTGGTCAGCGCGTCATGGTCTGAGTAATAACGCAGCATGGTAGTCGCGCGTTCTTCGAGCAACGCGTAGGTATAGATAAAGCAGACAAGCAAGCCATAGCCGCTGGCGAAACGCACGACATCAATCACCGGAATCAGCGGTTTCAAAGTGAACACGACATAGATGCCGTACAACACCATGCCGACCAATGCCGGGCGGGAGCGGATCAGGAAAACCAGCAGCGGCGGAAAAATATAGGCCCAATGTTGCATCGGCCTGCCGTGATAAAGGCCGAATGCCGGAATAAAGATCAACAGCATGGCCACGGCCGTGAAATAAATCGTGCCGCCCAGATGCCGCGGCGACATGAGCAGGCCCAGTACGCTGATTGCGGAAACGGCCAATACCACCCAGGCTAATTGCGCCGTGTCTTTCAGCCCCAGCTGGGTGTTCAGGGTGCCCAGTACGACCATAAGCAGCATCACCAAAACGCCCAGCACCAAGCCCACGCGCCAACGCATGGTGGCACGCAAGACGGAAAAGGAATCGCGGCGAATCGGCATCTTTGGAAACTGCTCCCCGGTTGTTGTTGCCAGTCTAGCGCAACAGGTTCGCCTGGTTTGGCGTAATGAAACACAGTTTTCGGGGGTAAAACTGCGTGATGGGTTAATTCTTGTTTCCGACGTAGCCCGGGTCATGGCTCCATCTGACCCGGGAAAACTGAATATTGTTCTTACCCTTGAAGCAAGATCGACAACCCCGGGTCAGGTGGAGCCATGACCCGGGCTACTGTATTTATTTATCTTTTTTATCCGAGTTCAAACCGACTTTTTTCAACAAAGCTTCGCCTTGTTCGGTCTGCGCCAGGCCTTCGAGCATGGCACCGACATTGGTGCCGCCGTTGGACGAGAAAATATCCATCACGCCTTTCATGCCGTTTTCGACATTGCCTGAATTGGCGATGATTTTGAGATCGGCCTGCGACAAAGCCTTGGCCTGCTCGATACCCACTGCCTGATTCGCTTTGACTTGCTCGATGGTGATCAAATATTTTTGATAGCCTTCGTTATTGCCGATTTCTTTCGCCAATACGATTTGTGCCTGGACCGGAGCGAGTTGCATGGCTTTTTCGGCTTCGGCGCGGGCAGTACCTTCGACGGCAATACCTTCGGATTCGCGCTTCTTGCTTTCCAGGTTACCTTCGGCGACCAGAATAGTCGTTGCCTTGGTGCCTTCGGCAACCAGAATGGTGGTTTCTTTTTCCTGTGCGGCTTCGATAATCGCCATATCCTTGTTGATGGCAGCCGTTTCCTTGTCCTGATTCGCCTTGACGATTTGCACGTCTTTGGCAATGTTGGCCGACGTCACTTCGGATACCTTGGTGATTTCAAGTTCTTTCTCGGTCGTGATTTTTGCCTGTTCCTTGATCGCCTGTTGCGCCTGTTCGTTGGCAATACCAATGGCCTTGTCTTTTTCGGCAGTACGCGCGCCGACTTTTTGCAAGGCGTCCTGCAGCTGGACATCGGTTTCGCGCTTGGCTTCGATTTCGGCAATGCTGGCACGTTTCATGTTTTCGGCCACTTCAATGCGGCTTTGCATTTCGATCAGGGATTTTTTCTTCTCCATGATGTTTTTGATGACGTGAGACGCGCTGGAATCGCGAATATCCATCAGTTCGATATTCTTGACCGTTGAAACACCCCAGTTCACCAGTTGCGCTTCCACTTCACGCGTGAATGCTTCGCCAAACTGGCTGCGGCCCTGCATGATTTCCTCGATGTCGGCAGACGCCAGAATGGTACGCACGGCACCTTGCAAGATCGCATGCAGCTGGCTTCGCAATTCGTCAAAAGAACTCACGCGCTGCGCTGCAAGATTGGAATCGGAAATACGGAAGAATGCTTTAACGTCGACAACGAATGGCAAACGGCCTTTGTCGTAAGCCTCGTAAGCTTCCAGATCGCCGTCGAATACGGAAACCGGCAGTACGATTTTCACGATCCCGATTTTCGGCAACCAAGCCGGCCATTCGTAATAAGTATTTCCCGATTCATGGTCTTTACCATAGGAAACGGTCGCCTTCCCGGATTGAACAATGTGTACTTCATTGGTCGGCACGACTCTTCTGAGCAACAGGGCAATTAAAAAAACAAAGAAGACAAAGGCAGCGACAACAATGGCCGCCATGATAATTTCGCTGGAAAGCATTCTGGATCCCCTTGGGTGCCGGTCAGGCAATAAATAATGAATCGGCGCCAGTATATAACGCCTCAAGACTGGCTTGAGAGGCAGTGTTATATAGTTTCAGCTGTGGATGAGTATTCCGACGCCGGCATGGTCGAAATGACGGCAAATTGAGAGAGCCGGCTTGACGCCGGCCCGGTATTGGGGTTGCGTTCGTCGAAATGCTGCCGTTTTTCAACTTTCCAGACTGATCGGCTCGAACGGAACGACAGGATCCACATCGGCCGCGTAATCAACGCCGGAAACCCCGAAACCGAACAGCTTGAGGAATTCCTCCTTGTAGCTTTTGTAATCGGTCAGTTCGAACAAATTTTCGGTGGTGACATTCGGCCAGATTTGCATCACCGTTTTCTGAACTTCGTCGCGTAATTCCCAATCGTCCATGCGTATGCGCTGACTATCGTCACGAGTGGTATTTGCACTGTAAATTTGCGTGCGGAACATGCGGTCGATTTGTTCGATGGTGCCTTCGTGCAGCTTCTGGTCTTTCATCACCTTGAAGCAGATCGAAATATAAAGCGGCATTACCGGAATCGCTGCCGACGCCTGCGTCACGACACTCTTGAGTACGGCAACGTTCGCAGTGCCGTTGAGCGGTGCAAGCAAATTGCGCAATGCGGCGGCAGCACGGTCCATGTCTTCCTTCGCCTTGCCGAGTGCGCCGTGCCAGTAGATCGGCCAGGTAATTTCGGTGCCGATATAACTGTATGACATCGTCTTGATGCCGTCTGCCAAGACGCCGGCATCGAGCAATGCACGCATCCACAATTCCCAGTCTTCGCCGCCCATCACGGTCACGGTGTCGGCGATTTCCTGCTCACTGGCGGGCTCGACTTCCGAATGGATGATCCTGTCTTTGCTCGTATCAATCGCGGTGGATTGATAGGTTTCGCCGA
>CAZPCE010000017.1:0-23916 GCA_964584915.1 uncultured Arenimonas sp.
GTTTCAGTGCCTCCTGCATATTGCTGGTGCGGATTTCGGCCACCTGGGCATGCAAGGTGAAATCAGATGGGTGTAGATAAGACAGCGTCATCTTCGAATCCTTGGCCCAACGCGCCAGGGTATTTTTCAGCGTGCCATCCAACGGCGACACGAAAAAAACGTAAGACTGATACAGGGGAATTTCCTGCGGCGTTACCGCATAGCGGTTGACAGGCTTCCAGCGACCGGTCAAATCCGGGGCCGGATGTGTGGCGCATGCCGTCAAAACCAGCAGAGGCACGGACGCTATCCACGATAAAGTGACTGTTCTTTTCACGATTCACCCTTAAAAAGTTGACCAAAAGTGGATCGCGAGCGGCTAATTCATGTTAAGAGTTGTTACAACTTAACGAATTGCACTTGACAACGTCCATTCCCCAGTGGCGATTCTAGTGAATAAAGCAGGAATGTCAAACAAGTCACAAAAATTACATCAACTGATAAAAATATACACACGAAGCGACTCCATAACATTGCGATGCGGCGATTAGCCACATGCGAATTATCAATTCTCGCTTCCGCTATCGACAAAACGTGCGCAAAAGTAATTGCTCTAATCTATGCTTCGGTGTCGAAAACGTCGAATAGTGTGCACTGAATCACGATTTAAATCGAAATAATTTTCTGAACCCAATTCAGCTTTATGCCAATCGATATTGAAGTGCTTTCGCGTTGTCGCATAGCTGAACTCCGTCCTGAGCTTACGATTTTCTTACCTTGATAGGGTCTGCCTTTGCACTTCCTGATCCTGTATTTTAGGTGCCGGAATATTACTGTCGCGCATCAGTTGTGCATTCTGTGGCTGTATTTTTTGCTGTGCGTTGGCAACTTCAAGCTGCTTGAAAGATTCCGCAACCGGCGTGTCAATGGCGGTTTGTGTTTTCATGTGCGCGCGAAGATGTGACGGATCATCGAGCCTTCCTTGAACGGCAATTACGTTTTCACCGGGCTTGATGGTATCGGTGCCCCGGCTCAAAACAATATTATCGATACGCTGCAAACCTTCCTGTTTCGCCAGCACAGTCAAGCTCGCGGCCATTCGCTCACTGGATGCGTCCGGAACACGACCCATGGTTTGATCAAGCATGCGAACGGCAGACTGGCTTTGCACATACAAGACGTGATCAGGATGTGCCGGCTGCGTCGGATCCAGCGCCGCTTGCGATTTGGCCGGACTTGCCGGCACCGAAACTTCGGGCGCAATCGGTACTTTACGTTCTTCAAACCCCTGCGCCATGGCTTCGTTGCGCAATTCTTTATTGTTGATATCCACGCCGTTGCGGGCAACGCTTCCTGGCGCCACTTCTTCAAGGCGAACGCGTCCGCCATTGCGCTCGAAATCCCTTGTGCCATAGATAAACAGATGTTCTTCGGAACGATGCACCACGCTCATAGCGGGATCCGTCGGCACCGCCATCTTGTTCAAGAAAGGCTTGTCGCTTAGTGAATTCAGATAATCGGTCATTAAATTATTGCTGCGCACCGCCAGTCCGTTCTGCGCGTAACTACCGCCGATGTTGCTATGCGCACCACCCACCGTGACATTCAAGAAATGATTGTTTTCATTGAATCCGGGATCGATGATATTGGTCGATTTGAACTGATTTCGGCGTTCGTCTTCTGCAGTAATTTGAAACCCGGAAATTACCGAAGGCGGCAAGCGGCGGTCATGATCGCGTGGATTGCCGGTACCGACGGGGTCAAACAAACCGACGGCTTGCACGACCTGCCCGGTCTGCGCCAATGCCGGCTTTGTGTATTCAACAACACGTTCACCGTCATCGTTTCGTGTTTTGCGAATACCCGTAACATCCTGAATTCCGCGTTCGTCGACCAGCCTGCTGAATCCTGCCGCCTGTTCGGCACCACGGCTAAATCCGATACTCACTACTCTTATCTGTACGGCGGGATCTTCTCTTAACCATCGAGCCGCTTGTAACGCCAACTGCTCATACATCTGCTCCAGTCGCGGCTCATAGGTATAACCTCTGGCGCCATCCACGGTACGTGTAATCCTGTTTTCTTGTGTGCCGGGGCCAGCGACATAACCTACCTGCACGGGGTCATTCCTGCTTGGAAATGCAGCTTGTATCTGTGCCGTCATCAATGCCACATTGGTCATATGTCCAGATGCTTTATCCTTGGACATATCGTTACCGGTGCCGTCGAACGCAGCGATGAAAATGCGTTCGTGCGGATTTGATGATCGAATAAGCAATGGCGCCGAAAGTTGCGACAATTGTCGGCTCGCATCCGAATAGCTCTGCAAGTCATGTTCGTTTGCAGGATAGGTCGTTACCCCGTCTGGCTTTTTATCATCACCACTTGAGCCGAATGGATTTCCCATGGTTCTCTACCTCAATAGGTGTGCTTGAATGCCAGGATGGTTTCATCGCGAATTTCTCTTTTCCGCGTCGGAGTATCCTTCAGGAAAATGGCAGCACGCATGTAAACGCTTATCGTCCGATCATTAACGACCATGATGATTTCAGGCTCGTCAAGCGTTGCGATGGTTTCCGTTGGCAAATCTTCCCTGGCAACATTGTGACGAATAACTTGATCTCTGAAGATATCGGCCATATCGATTCTGGCTTGAAGTTGGCTTCCATCCTTGGACTTCCAACTCACCTCGGCTGGCGCGGGGAAATTTGGAATATCCAGATGACTGGCAGACAGGTTCACAAAGTAATCAGCATTCTTCGGTGAAGGTCTCACTTCATTTTCTTCGTCCGAGACAACGTAACGGTTCGCATAAAAAACCTTGCAGCCAATAGTGTCAAAACAATGAGCACCAAAATTATGGCCTTTAAATGTAAATGGACGGCTGATGTCCTGATCTGACGGCGGATTGCCGTTTGTCCTGGAATTATTGATTGTCATGGCGGATTGGCATCCTGAAATGGAAAATAGAAAAATAATAGCAATTAGGTTGGCGATAAATCTGTTTGTGAACTGCACGCAGACCTCCTTTTAAACAATGATGTGTTCGCCGGACATGTGAATTCACCGACTTCTCCTGGCGCCCACCAACCAAGGTCGCGAACTCGTGGCTGCTTGCCGGTTTCGCGAATTTCCCTTGGGCTCTTTTGGGTATTGCCTCTGCTTTCGACATAAGCGGCCATATAGCCCAGGCTATACCAGAGCGCTTCCTGCCGTTCGATCAAGGATAATTCGTCTATTTCCTGCCGCAAGTTTCGATTTGCCCGCATGACGGTTTCTTCAACGCCCATGCCTTCCATGTGTATGGTCAAAAATAACAAATAGGATATTTTCCTGTTCTTCTTGATGCCCAAACCGTCTCGGTACAAGATACCGATATTATTCATGGCATCGGCATTGTAATTGACGGCTTTCAAATACCAGTCCATGGCCTTGACGTAATCGACCGGCATTCCGGTTCCCTGATGATGCATTAGGCCCGCTGAAACAGCCGCCTTGTAGTCACCTTTCTCATAGAGTGACTCCCAAATCGAATAAGTGGTTTTGTAATCGCCCGCCGCATCGGCAGAGAGTGCTTTTTTCACCAACTCCAAAGTCGTATTGTCCGCAGACTCTTCCGAATGGGCGGTACTGACTGGAATCAACATAAATAGCAATAATAAAAATCGTGTCACGTGCATCCTTGTTTATCAAAAACGAAAGTAATATTTGGTGATACCTGATTTCTAAATTCTCAAGATCGGCGTCTCTGCTTTCGGCAGCAATCTGGATGTGAAGTACTTATCCTGGTAATACTTGATCTTGTCACACATTACCGGATGCGGAATGCCTTCATAAAGGAACACTTCCCTATCGAAACCCATCGCTTTCAGTTCCTGCGGCAACATCAGCGCACGGCGTTCTTCCGATTCGCTTCGCGTGTAATCGCGACCACGGGTCACGTTCTCCTTGCGAACAGTCGTGTAACCCAGCATTTCCGAATAATCGTTCGCATCCTGCTGTTCGCGCGGAGCATAAATAATCTGCAATGCATGGTTGGTGATGATGGTGCGCGAAACATCCTTGCCGTAAGTAGCGTCAAGCTGCGCCATGCTTTGAATAATCGGCAGCAAGCGGATGTTGTAGCCGGCCATGTACGACACTGCCGATGAAATAATGTCGACTTTGCCGATCGACGTAAATTCATCCATCAGCAAGAGGCACTGGTATTTCAGCTCGGGATTGCTCTTCGGCAGTTCCTTGGTGTTTAGATTGATCAGCTGGCTAAAGAAAAGATTCACAATCAATCTGCTTTCCGCCAGTTTGTTGGGCTGGATGCCGATATAGATCGTCATCTTTTTCCTGCGAACATCGGTCAGCAGGAAATCATCGGCGCTAGTAACGGCATCCAGAATCGGATTGATCCAGGCATTGAGCGGTTCTTTAAAAGTGCCCATGATGGAAGCAAAGGTTTCATCTGCCTGCGATAGCAGATTTGCAAATGCGGTACGCGCGTTATTGCTGAGAAACCTTTTTTGCGAAAGCTTCTGCAGATAAGGACGCAGCTCACTGCCATCCCCCGAAGACAATCGATAAATCGCACCGAGCGTCGGCGGATTCGAACCCGGAAAGCCGATGCTTTGCTCGTCTTCCCAGTTTTCGAATAAATACAAGGAAAAAGCCATGAAAGTATTGCGCGCTTGGCTTACCCAGAATTTCTGGTCATCGGAACCGTCCGGATAAAGCATGGCGGCGATACTCATTAAATCCGACACTCTGAAAGCAGCGTCTCTTGAAACATAGGTCAAGGGATTCCAGCGATGCGATTTCCGATCCTCCGCAAAAGGGTTGAACAAAAATACTTCCTGCCCCTGGCTTTTTCGCCAACCACTTGTCAACTCGTAGTTTTCCTGCTTGATATCAAGCACCACCATGGATTCCTGATAGTCGAGCAAGTTCGGAATGACTACGCCCACGCCTTTGCCGGATCGCGTTGGCGCCGCCAGGATCACGAATTGCTGACCCGGCAATCGCACGATATTGCCATTGAATTTTCCGACGATAATTCCGTTAGGCGAAGGTTTCAGCATGCCGTGCTTGCTCAGATCTCCCGAATTCGCAAACCGTGCATCACCATGCAAGGTTTTTTGCCTTGGCTTCAGCATAAGAACAAGCAATGCCAGATACGCGGCAGCAGGAAGCCCGAATCCCACAAAGCCAGCAATTTTTATCTTCTTTACATACGGCTGCCACTGAGGCAAATCAATGGCTTTTATATAGCCCGGATAAGTACTCCACTGAACAGATGCGTTCTGTTGTTTGAGCAACAGTTGTGTCACATAACCGGAAAAATACAAGCCTGCCAAGGCTGCAATCAGGCCCACTGCCAATGCGAAAATGACTTTGTTCTTATTCACCAATTACTTCCCTGAGTTACTTTTTTCTTGAAAGATGCCTACCCGCTTATCGCCGGACTCGCCTTGGTTTTGCCTGAGGCTGCTGTACGTCGACGGCAACATTGTCTTCTTCGACCAACTTTTCCATCCATTCCTTCGCGTCAATCAGCGACAACTCATGACGCAGTTTTGCGCCCGATGAATTCAAAACCGCATAGGCCATTATCTGGTCTTCGTTGAATTCCTGGTTTTCGGTGAGCGCTACGACACGGTAGCGTCCCTTGATGAAAATGGGATGACTGTATTCGTACATATGCATACCTCCTTTAATGTTGCCGCGACAAAGCTTCCTGCATCGGAACAAAATAAAAACTTCTACATCTGGACAGCTCGTCTTGCCTGATCCTGACCTTGTACCGGCTGTGCGGACAACAGATTTTCCTGTTGCAGCTGCTGGCTGCTTTTTTCTATCGGTTGCACCGCAGCCTGATTTTTATCGACATAAATACGGTTATGGCCAGGATCATTCATCGCACCTTGCACAGCAAACAAACCAGAGCCATTAGTGCTTAAAGCCACGTTATCTATTTTCGACATACCGCTGACTTTTGCTTCGAAGGTCACTGCAGCGGCTGCGTTCTGTCGTTCCTGGTCGCTTTTGAAAGTCCCTGCAGGCAATTTTTCCATGCCGGCCAGCGCTTGCTGATAGAGCTTGTGATCGGGATGTGTCGGATTTGAAAGCAGAGGCGACTGATCGCTTCTTGCCGGTGTCGCCGGCTGCGTTGTCACTGCCGGAGCTTCGGCTTTTTTCAGCGCAGCAAATGTATCTTTGCCGACGATTCCGTCATCGGTCAAATGATGAGCGCGCTGGAAAGCGACAACGGCTTCCTTCGTATGTTTGCCGAAATTGCCGTCGGGCACCAAGGCGTTGCCGTCCTTGTCCTTGATGTGCAATGCATTCAATTGCTCTTGCAACTTCTTGACATCCGGACCGTGCTCGCCATGGCGCAATACGCCATCGGCAAGCGCGTTTGTTGCCGTTGGTGCATGTGTTGGTGCAACTGTCGCAGGCGTCTGGCTTTGGCTTTGTCCATTCAAAGCGCGATACGCAGCGTCCGGTGACAAACCGCTGGCGACATTGGCCTGATACTCCGTACGCATTTGATTGAGCGCGGTTTCCACTTGGCGCGCCGAAATGGAGGAATGATTACCACCACTATCGCCATCGTAATAACTTCTGCCGGTTTGCGGATTGGCGACACTGGCAAATTCCTGGGCCAAGGCTAGTTGCGCACGACTCAAACCATCGGGACCACTTTGACCAGTAATATAGGCTTTTACTGAAGGACGTTTTTCGTCAACCAGATAATCGGAAAACATTCTTTCCTGCAGCGCCGGAGTAAATCTTTCGCTGCCATTCAAGCCTAGATTTCTTACCGTCGCTTCCATGGTGCCGGGAATAATCTGGAATTTACCAACGGCAAACAGACGATCCGGATCGTTTCTTGGCAAATCCTGACGGCGCATGATTTCCGAAACCGTCATGTCCGAAAGATTGATGGGCGTTCTGGAATCACCTGCCACGCCGCGGTTGTAGGAGTTGTAACCACCCTCGCCACTACCGATGAGATTACTTAACGCTGTGGTTCCAGCAACGGCTGTGGCGGCAGCGGGAACAACCGAAGCGACTGCCGGCGCTGAAACTTGAACACCTGGAACTGCTTGTCTCAACGCGGCAAAAGTATCTTTGCCGACAATGCCGTCATCGGTCAGATGATGTGCCCGCTGAAAAGACGCGACTGCTTCCTTGGTGCGATTTCCGAAATCGCCATCGGGTGTCAGTACATTGCCTTGTGCATCCTTGAATTTGAGCCTGATCAATTGTTCTTGCACGGCTGTGACTTCGGGGCCGCGTTCGCCTTGTCTTAATACGCCGTCGGCGAGCGGGGCCGCAGCAGAACTTCCGGTGATTGGTGCTGGCCCGACCAAATTCGCACTTTGCGTCGGGTGATTGGCGGTCGTAATGGCACCAGTATCGATATCGGTAATGTATTTCTTGAATTGATTGAGATATTGCGCGTTGAAATCCATATGCACGTGAGTGCCATATTGATGTGGATTTCCGCCGCCGAACCCGCTTTGAACACCGAGAGGTTGACCATACTCGACAGTGTCTCCCACTTTCAAGTCCGAATTTCTAAGATCCATGTGGCGTATTTGCACGATGAGCTCGCCACCGGGCCTGTCATAAATGCGAACAACGCCACTATTCCTGTTCACTTCGCCGATATAGCCCGAAGCAGGCGCTGGGACCGGAAGCGAGGAACTGCCGGTTGCATCATCGGTAAGGATGAAGTCTTTTGATACGAGCAAGTTTCCGTTGCGCGTTCTGTCCTGCAAAACCTCTTCCCTGTCGCCATCGATGACTGCGTACGAACGTCCAGCTTCACCGAAATGCTGGCTTGGATGGTGATTTTCTATGTCTTTGTAGGAATGTACGGTTTCTACTGCACCGTGTTCCACACTTTCACTAATTCTGATGCGGCCCATGATTGCTCCTTATCCAGTGATATTCAAATTTGTCGGTAGTGTTTCAGCGATATTCTTGCGTCAGCTGCCAGCAGCCATTCTGAATTTCAAATACGTAGGCTCCTGGCTGGCCAAAGGTTTTGACAATCTCTTCGTCGGCGCCAAATTCAGCTCTCTGGAAATCGACCCTTAAAGAATTGACTGTCGCCGTCTGTTTTAGACTCAAAGTTTGCAGGTCGCCCGCATCTTTTGTGGCATCCGCATAAACCCAGGTGTAATCGACAAGACCTATTTTGAATCCATCGTATTTGCCGGGAATTTCTTTTTTCTTCGAATAGCTAAATATCTTTACTAGCGGCGCAGTATGGGATTTTTTTATTGAATCTGATTTAACGAAGGCTTCGAAAAATGATGAATAACCTTTTTGAGTGCAGTCTTCTGCAGAAAGCGACGTGACTTCATTCCATGATTTTGGGTTTTCTGCGTTCGAATCACCTTGCGCGGAAAACTCCCATAAACTGGCAGACTCGTCGTAAGTGCCAACGCGCAATTTTGTCTGGCCATCGGCCGAGATGAAAAACATGTTGCAATGCCCGTCACCACTGCAGGCTTCCACTTCCGGCTGGCGATCACAGATGTCGGATTCGCCTCCGACATTTTCCTTGCATTCCGGTGTCACGACAGGCAACCAACCATCTGCCAGCACGATTTTCCGAAGATCAGCATACGGCATGTCTTTCTTGAGCTTCGGCTCAAGCAATTGCGATGCCGATAATTTTTCCTTCGGCGCTTCTTGTGTAACCACTGGCGCGGTAACAACTGCTGCCTGCTCATTTGCTGATGTTTGCGCCTTGCAGCCAAACATCAATAAAGCCATTGATGCGAGCAGTAAAATTCTTTTTTGTTTCATCTTTTCTTTCCTCGGGGGCGGTAAGTTATTTTCGATGTTCGATTTAGTGATGACGTGTCAGCGTTTATGCCCTTCGCGCTGAACAAGTTCCTGCTGAAATTGCTGGGTGTTTCTTTGCGACATTTCCTGCTCGATCAGCGCGGTGCTTTTTTCAACCGGTTGTGCGGCCGCTAGTGTTCGATCTTGATGAATTCGACTATGGGCCGGATCTTCCAACCTGCCCTGGACGGCGAACAGGCTCGCGCCATTGGCACCGATGGCAACGTGGTCAATCTGATTAAATCCGATGATCTTCGCTTCGACTGCCAGACTGGCTGCCGCATTCTGGCGTTCCTGATCATTCCTGAAGGCGGTTGCCGGAAGTTTTTCAATTCCGACGAGCGCTTGTTTGTATAGCGCATGATCGGGATGGCTGGGATTCGAAAGCAACGGCGATATTTCCGTTTTATGCAACGCGCCCATGCCTTGCGATTGAAGGGCCAGAGCGCGCGACAATAACTCGTTGAGCCCATCGCGATTGCGCGTGATGTCGTGCAGGTAATCGTAATTACTGACACCGCCCGCATCCCTGATCGCCCGGCCTCCGGTAATGGCCGCAACGGCAGCCCCATATCCGACCATATGATCGGCCTTCAGAAATCCGGCAATACGTAAATGATTTTCTTCACCTTCCAGCACACCTTGCTTTACTGCACGATGATAGGTGCCGTCAGCATTGATCTTGAAGGCGCCATCCTGCAACGCGGCGGATTGTTTGTAGTTATCGAGATTGAGGCCGTTTTTCCAGTTTGAAGCATCTTCTAGAAATTGCGTCATGCCGCCAGACTTTGCCCACGCCCATTCGGTCCGATGCTCTGATAGAGACGAAGCAAGTTTATCCTGATCAATATAGGAAGCCGCAGCGAGCCATGTGGCACCTGCCTGGTATCTGCCGACAAAGCCTGCGTGATTGGTGATAGCCAAATCACCACCGCGGCTTTCATTTAATACCACCGATGCAACCAGCCTTCGCGTCGTTGCATCGTCCAGCCCGGCAATATTACCTTGCTGGTATTCACAGGCAGTGGCCACTGCCTTTTCTTTCAGTCGGGTATCAGCCATGACGCTTTCCTTTGGATACGACCGGTGGAGCTCGAATTTTTAGGTTAAACAGTTTCTATAGAACAACTCGCTTACCTCGTTGAACCGGAATCTAGCACAGAATTTCTACAAATTATGCTAGTAACAAGAAATTCATCACGTTTTCTGACATTTTTATAATTTGCCAAATCACAATTCAAGGCTTACGAAAATATTACGGTCAATGTGGTGCATATTTCTGTCAGCACATATCGTGGCATAGCAAACGTAGTGAGAGAGATTGAAGTAAATCGGCCACGCTTCAAAAAAACCAGGGTGTTTATCGAGACAAATACTTATAGATCCCGAATGGATTTGATTCTAGATCGCTTAACTCTTTGCTACAGAATTAGCTTCTTTAATTCCTGAAATACAAAACGGCACTACTCGCTTGAATATAGAATTCTGGCAATTGATTTTAGAAATTAGCTCTATGCCCCATATATGCCCCACTTGAATCGCACTCGAACCCTAAATTCCAGATGTCGTCGTCCACAAAAAAGCCGACACCCTTTCATTTCAGGTAAGTCGGCTTCTGTAGTTCTATAAAAACTTGTACTTGGTGGTTGTGGGTGGACTCGAACCACCGACCCCGGCATTATGAGTGCCGTGCTCTAACCGGCTGAGCTACACAACCATTAACCGCTGCTGTGGTTAGACCAGCAGGGCCGCGAATTTTACTTCGCATCGGCTGCCGTGTCCATCTCGATTGTTTTGCTTGTCCTGCGGCCATGGCTTGTGGCAGGCTTGCGGGTAGTGAATTTGGAGTCCGCGTCGTGATCGATCCGGACGGTTTTCGCCCTAATGTGGGCATCGTGCTCATGCGCACGGATGGCAGGTTGTTCTGGGCCCGCAGGGTGAACCGGGATGGCTGGCAATTTCCGCAAGGCGGCATGAATACTGATGAAACCCCGCTAGAAGCGATGTACCGAGAACTACATGAAGAGGTTGGCCTGTTGCCTGAGCACGTTGAAGTGCTGGGGGCGACGCCCGGCTGGCTTCGGTACCGGCTACCCAAACGCTGCGTGCGTTATGGCACCAAACCGGTATGCGTGGGGCAGAAACAGGTCTGGTTTTTATTGCGCTTTAACGGCGACGAAGCCGATGTGCGCCTGAATTTGACCGAAAAACCCGAATTCGACAGTTGGCGCTGGGTGGACTTTTGGTACCCGGTGGAGCATGTGGTGAACTTCAAGCGTGAAGTTTATGTGCGGGCTTTGCACCATTTGAGCGATCATGCCCGCACGATCGCGGGAGATGAGGCCGTTCCGACCAATGCCGGAGAGCTGGTTCAACAGATATTGGCCGCCGCTACCGGGCCCAAGTTTGGCAAGCGTTAGTCCTTGAAATAGCACTTGTTGACAATCATTCTCATTGGGTGTCAAATACGAATCATTCTTATTCGTAGCCGAGCCAGAATCCGCCATGTATGTCTGTGTTTGCTTTGGTATCACCGATAAAGCCATCCAGCGCGCTGCCGCCGAGGGTGTGCGGGATGTGGCAGAGCTGACGATGCGTACCGGCCTGGGCAGCAATTGCGGAAGTTGCCGCGACATGGCTACCGCCATTTTGAATGATGTCCACGCGCCTACCCTACTGCCCTTGCCGATCTTGCAAGCGGCCTGAAATGCGCTTCCGTGAATGAGCGATTCTCATTCGCACATCTTTTACTGATTGCCATTAAAGTGGCCGCACATCTTTTGGAGCATTGCCATGAAAGGCGACAGCAAAGTCATCGAACATCTGAACAAAGCGCTTTATAACGAACTGATCGCGATCAACCAGTATTTTCTGCATGCGAAAATGCTGAAGAACTGGGGCTTCAAGGAACTCGGCGAACACGAGCACCATGAATCGATCGACGAAATGAAACATGCGGACCGCTTGATCGAACGCATTCTGTTTCTGGACGGCCTGCCGAACCTGCAATCGCTCGGAAAACTTTTCATCGGCGAAACACCGAAAGAAATTTTCGAATGCGATCTGAAACTCGAGCTGATTGCGATTCCCGATTTGAAAGCGGCGGTTGCCTACTCTGAAACGGTTGCCGATTACGTTTCGCGCGATTTGTTTGCTTCCATTTTAAGTTCGGAAGAAGAACATGTGGATTGGCTGGAAACCCAGCTCGGCTTGATGGAACGCCTGGGCGAACAAAACTATCTGCAGGCCCAGTTGAAAAGTTAAGCGCCAATGCGCGACACAATAAAAAAACCGGCAATCGCCGGTTTTTTTATTGGCTGAATGTTTGCGTTACTGCAGCATTGCCTGCAAGGCATTCTGCGCTTTTTTGTATTCCGCTTCGAGCATCACGACCGCAACGGTGGGTCGATTGAGTGCATTGCCGCGGGCGCCGATTTCGATTCGTTTCGCGATCGCGGACAAGGCAAGCGCGCCAAGATTGGCGCTGGAGGATTTCAACGTATGCGCCGGCGCAATCATGCCGTGGATATTATTGTCGGCGGCTGCTTGTTCGAGTTGCTGGATTTGTTTTGGTGCATCTTCCAGAAATAGCTTGATCAGGCCCAGATAATCTTCGCCCATCACGGCTTCGAGTTCTTCCAGAACTTCCGGTGCAAGCACCGGCAAACTTTGCGCCGGTGATTCGATTGCAACCGGTGCGAGTGCGGGCCTTGCATTGATGACAGGCGCTGCCACCGTACTTGCGGTAGCGTTGACTGGCGCAGCAGGGCGCGGCGGCAAGGCGCGCGATGGCGGCTGAACTGGCGCGCCTGGTATGGGCGGCGCGGTGGCAGGCCTCGGTGGCAAAGCACCCGGTGCACTCGGTGCCATTACGGGTCTTTGTGGCAATGCGGCGGGAGTAGTCGGAGCTTGCACCGGCCTGGGTGGCAACGCTGCAGGAGCAACAGGTGCCTGGGCTGGTCTTGGCGGCAAGGTGGGAGCGCTTGGTTGTATTGGCGCTTGTCTTGGCGGGGCAATAACCGGTGCCGGTGCAGTCGGAGCCGCTACTGGAATTGCCGGACGAACCGTTGCCGGCGACGCTGCTGCAGGCGCAGGTGCTGAAGCATCGCTTACCGGACTGATTTGCTCCTGTTTTACTTTCAACCAGCGTGCCAGACTCGACTCAAGCAATCGCCGATCAACCGGCTTGGTGATGTAATCGTCCATGCCCGCATCAAGGCATTTCTGGCGATCACCGGCCATCGCGTTCGCGGTCATCGCGATAATCGGCAAGCGCGGCAGGCCGGCGTTTAATTCATGTTGCCGCCACTCGCGTGTTGCGGTGTAACCGTCCTTGACCGGCATCTGGCAATCCATCAAAACCAGATCCAGATGACCGGACATCATGCGTTCCAGTGCTTTTTCGCCGTTGTCTGCGGTTTCGCAATTGAGTCCAAGCAAACCAATCAGGCGCTGCGCTACCATCAAGTTGACCGGATTGTCTTCGACCAGCAGCAAATGGCCGCGAAGTTTTTTTATCGCAGGCGCACCTGCGGCAACGGCAGCAGTGGGTGTTTGTGAAGCAACAGGTATCGCTTCGTAGGCTTCTTCAACCGGTTCGACCTTGCTTGCCGGTTCGGACAGGAAGTTGCTGATCGCGCTCCGCATTTCATTGGCCTGCATCGCACGCGGCATGCTGAGCATCAATGGGCCATCATTCAATTCATCGGGCAAAGGATCGTTGCCGACGAAATACACCACACGCAAACCTTCAAGATCAGGCGCACGTCGCAAGTTGCGATGCAATGCAATGGCCGTGCTGCGCACGCTGTTCATGTCGACCAGCAGCAAATCGTAAGTCCAGGTATTGCCGCGCGTTAACGCGGTACGCAAACGCGTCAATGCGTCCTGCGTGGAATCGGCTTCGGTGATTTGGCAACCCCAGTTCGTGGCAGCCTGCTGCATGCGCTGCCTGAATGCGGCATCGTTACTCAACAACAATACGCGTGAACCATTCAGGTCGAGCTTCTGTGCGCGCATGTCGCCGGGCGCTTTCAGCAATGGCAACTCGACCCAGAAAGTCGAACCACGACCAGGCTCTGATTCAACTCCGATCGTGCCGCCCATCAAATCGACAATGCGTTTGCAGATCACCAGACCAAGACCGGTGCCGCCATACAAGCGTGTAGTCGAAGCATCTGCCTGGCTGAAGGGCCGGAATAATTGCTGCACGCCTTGCGGACTGATGCCGATGCCGGTATCGCGAACTTCGATACGCAATTCGTGTTGCGTGCGGGTTTCGCCTCTTCTGGAAATATGCAAAGTCACCGAACCGCGTTCGGTAAATTTAAGCGCGTTGCTGATCAGGTTGGTCAGCACTTGTCGCAAACGAACCGGATCACCCCGCACCGGCAACCGGACATTGCTGTCCAGCTGAAGATTCAAACGCAGGCCCTTGGTCTCGGCCGGCTTATCCATCAGCATGATGATGGAATCGCATACTTCGCGCAGATTGAAGCTGGTGGTCTCAAGCTGGAGCTTGTTGGCTTCGAGTTTCGAGTAATCAAGTATGTCGTCGACGATTCGCAGCATCTGTCGCGCCGACGTATAGGCGGTCCGCAAAATATCGTGGTGATCCGGCGCGAGCTTTACCGACATCATGATGTCGAGCATCGGAATGATGCCGTTCAGCGGCGTGCGGATTTCGTGGCTCATGGTCGCAAGGAATTCGCCTTTCGCCATCATCGCCGATTCGGCCGCCTGTTTCGCGACCGTGAGTTCTTTTTCGAGTTCGCGATGCACCGCCAATTCTTCATTCAGTGCGGTCACTTCGCGTTTTTGTTCGTGCGTCTGCTCGGACGCAGCGAGCAATGCTTCGTTGCGGCGGGCAACGGCATACCAAAGCCCGGCGATACCTGCAATCGCGAGCAATGCGGCGATCAGCGCTATGCTTTGCCAAACCTGCTGGTTGCTCCAATGTGCAAAACCCGATGCAATGGCGGCACCCGCGGCACCTGCGATGGCGATCCATCGAACGAGAAGCGCATCGCCTGATTTGAATTTTTGTAGCATTTAAAGCACCGCCTGTTGGAAATCGAAATCAAGCCCGCTATCGGCTTCCTGTACCAAATTGCCCTGGATGAAATCGATGCCGCTCATCCACAAAGTCGCTGCCGCCTGAGGATCTTCGACGCCGGTGCCAATCACTTCCAAACCGCGCCGATGCGCGCGATCAATTAACGTCTTGAGTTCGTCGCGCGTACTCTGCGTTTGAATGCCCATTGAATATTTACGCGCAAGTTTTACGAAACCCAGCGGTAACTGTTCGAGCAGGCGTTCGGTTTCGGCGTTCAATTCAAACTGGCTCAGGCAGAATTGCACGCCGAGCGATACCAGGCTGTCGCAAAATTGCCGGACGGTCGCGACATGGATGGAGGCGTCTTCCATCCGCAATTCGATCACCAGGCAGGCGCCCGGCACATCGTTGTCGGCCAATTCGGATTTCAGCCATTCCGCCTGCGTGCTGTCGGCCAGCGTCAAAGGCGATTGCGTGACGAACAGACGCATCGGCCTTTGTTCCGCGCGGCGATCGCGAATCAGTGCGAGCGCCTGGATCAACACCCAGCGATCAATGTCGACGATCAAATCGCTGCGCTCGGCCATCGGAATCACTTCAGCGGCAGGCAACAGTTGGCCACTGGTATCGCGCAACCGAAGCAGTGTCTGGTATTGCGAATCATCGCTGCCGGCAACCGCTACTACGGGTTGATACAAAAGTTCGAGTGAATGCTGGTCGATCGCCTCGCGCACCTGCTTGAGCAATGCCGCTTCGCGAACGGCGTCTTCGGCTTTCGGCGGTTCGTATTGCCGGACCCCGCGCTCGCTGCTGCGTGCCTCGCGCGTCACCTTCTCGACCGCATTCAACATCGAACCGCTATCGTTGAATGGATGCTTGAACGCGCATACGCCAACCGACGCACGCAATTTGAGCGGATGCGACTGCACCATGAATTCGTGTTGCACCAGGCTCGTGCGGCACTGCAGCGCCGATGCGACCAACGTCGCTTCATCGGGCTGCGATGCATAAATCAGATAACTGCCATCGCCGAAGCGGCCGATCGGACAGTCGGGAACTTCCTGTGCGAGCAATCGAACCACGTCTTGTTGCAGTTGTTCGAAAGCGGCGATGCCGAAACGTTCGCGCAGGCTTGGCAAGCCTTCCATCTCGAGTAAAAAAACACCGCCCTTCTTGCTGGACGATTGCTGCAGATGATGGTTGATCAAGGCCAGCAAATCCTGACGATCGTACAACCCGGTCTGGGTGTCTTTGCCGCTGCGTTTCTGCTGGCGGCTCTCCATCGCGCGGTGCCTGCGCACGCGGTTCTGCACCGCTGAAATAAGGTGGCGCGGCCTGATCGGCTTGCTGAGAAAATCATCGCCACCGGCATCGATCGCGTCGAATTGCCTGTCCTCGTCGCTCTCGCCCGACAAAAAAACGATCGGCGTATGCATGAAGGCTTCCTGCTCGCGAATCAGGCTGGTCAACTCGATGCCGTTGGCGCCTGGCATGTTCAAGTCCATCAACAATAAATCCGGCTGGAAACGTTCGAGTGCCGGCATGACTTCAAGCGCATCGAGCACGACCAGCGTTTCCATGCCGGTGTTTCGCAGAATGCCTTCGGCAAACAAAGCCTGCGAACGGTCGTCTTCGACGATCAGAATGCGGTACGGACTTTCGGACCCGGGATCGAGCAGCGTATGCAGGCGCTTGATGACCTCTTCCACTGTTTTTGCACCGACAATCAGCGCGTCAACGCCGGCTCGCCGCGCAGACAAACGCTGTGCGATATCGTCCGCGCCGGCAAGCGCAACCAGTTTCAATTTCCGGTTTTGCTTTTGCCGGAGCGCCTGTATGTTTTGGCCGAGAATTTCCAGTTGCGGGCCGAACTCGGCGTCGACAATCGCCAAATCCGCGGGCAAGGCGCTCAGCAATTCTTTCAGCTCGTCGATGTCTTCAACCAGCTCCAGATCCAGGCCCTGCGCTTCAAAACGTTGGTCCAGCGCTACCGACAATTCGCCGTAAGCCGTCAGATGATAGATACGGAAATCCGAAGCCACGGGCAACTGCAAATTTTCTACCGTGTTGCTTGCATGATTTTCCGGCGGCTTGATGGCCGGTGCCCTGGTAACCTGCGGCAGCGTGCTGACATTCGATTTCACCACCGGTTTGGCGATCTGGGAAGGCAGCGGCGACGTACTCGGCACGGTCACCGACACCACTTCGAAGGATGTCGATGATGCCGGCTCGGGCGAACCGATGAAATCCTCTTCCGAAATCACTTCGGCATGTTCTGCCTGTTCGTGGTGATTCGCGTCGTCGGCCCAACCATCGTTCGCGGCATCGGCGGCGACGTTTACATCCGCACGCTCCTTGAAGGATTCGGTTCGTACCTGCACTGCGATGATCGGCGGAGCATCGCCGCCCCAACGACGCCAATAGGCCATCGGCGGAATTTCGGCGCGGTCGGTGTTGTCGCCGATTCGTTCGCGGCCGGCAAACATATCCTGCACATCGTCGGGCATGGTGGGCAAAGCCGCTTGCAGCGAACTCATCAAATTGCTCAATCGCTCGCCGACGGTCGGGTCCGGAAGTTCCTGCTGTTCGATCGTGATATCAAGCAAACCCGCCATGGTCTGTAACGACTCCGCGGGCTCCAGCAATTCCTGTTCGGCACAGGCATTGGCAAGGGCATGGGCATCTTCCTGCAGCAGGGCCAACCCGTTGATGTCCCAGCCATCCTGCAAAAAACGATGCAGGCGTCGACCCATCACTTCCACACGTTTGGGAATAATGCGCAGCAATGCTGTGTTTGGTTCGGCGAGTACTGGTATTTCCTGCTGATTCATTACCGTCCCCTGTGAACAGGGATTATGCCCCGCTTTTGCGTGCGGTGTCACAATGCAAACCGGTGCCTCACCGCAAAAAGACGCTCACAAGTGTTACAACTTATAACAGTCAATGTGAAGGTGCGGGACTCGTGACTCCGCGTATTTTTCTGAGGATGAAGCGGACCATCCACGCAACAATAACCGCCATCAGCAGCAGGCTGCCCAGCACCAGACCCAAAGCCAGCAAGGGGTGGGCGAACACGAGGCCAATACCGCCCGCAACGACCACGTCTTCGGTCAGCGATGCACCGATATTCGACACCGGCTCCGGAGAAGCATTGATCGCAACGCGAGTGGATGATTTCACGCCATGCGTAAGCAAGGCCACGGTACCGCCGGCGATCAGGGCGCCGGCGCCCAGCTGGCCATCACCCGATAATGTCGCCGCTGCCAAAAATGCACCCACCGGCACCCGAAGCAAGGTTTGCAGCAGATCCCAGCCGGAATCGACGCCGGGAATTTTGTCGGCGAAAAATTCGACGATGGTCAAGGCACCCGCCGTGCCAAGAACCCAGGGAGACATGGTGACTTGCAGCGCAGCGGGCAACTCCACCCAACCAGTCAGCCCGGCAAGGCCGACACCCAACACCGTCAGGTAGGCACGTACACCAGACAAACAGGCGAGCGCCAAACCAAGTGCATATAAATGGGCTTCCGACATGCTCACAACCCCTCACGTAAACCTGATGACGCCGATTATAGCCACAAGAAAACTGCATGCATGCTTAGCATTTGGCCCGATTCGGGGCTTTTTCTTTATAGAAATGGCGGCGGACGGTATCCTAGCGTGATGAGCACACCCAACCCCAGCCCGCAGCGCTTCATGATCGTACCGAAGAAAACGGCCTGGCGCGGTTGGCTGCTCGTGATTGCTGCCATCTGGCTGCTGAGCCTGGCCGGCGTCTGGTACCTCGCCGTTTCGTATGCCGCACCCGGTCTTTCCGGCAGTGATCGCAATGCGGGCCAGCAAAGCGAATTGCTGAAGGACACTGAAGACCAGCTCAAGCAGGCGAAACAGCAATTGTCGACACTGCGGCGCTCCGAGCAAATTAGCCGCAATGCCAATACCGAACTGCAATCGACCCTTTCCGACCGCGACGAAGAAATCGAGGGCCTGCGTGCCGATGTCGCATTTTACGAACGGCTGGTCGGCGCGACCGCACAACGCCGCGGTTTGAATGTGCACGAAATCCAGTTCGAACCCGAAGTCGGCGGCACCTGGCACTTTACGGCCACGGTCACGCAGAACCTGAATCGCGGTGCGATCAGCCAAGGCAACCTGAAGTTTTCCGTCGAAGGCATCAGCCTCGGACGTTTGAAAACCGTGCCCTGGGAAAATTTGGTACAGCGGTCCGATATCGGCGGCAAGCCCTATTCATTCCGCTATTTCCAGGAACTTGAGGGCAGCGTGTTGCTGCCTTCGGGATTTACGCCACAGCGAGTCAAAGTCAGCTTGCGTGGCAACAACGGCCAGGCCGATCAAGTGTTCCCGTGGAACGCCAAGAAAGTTCAGGAGAATAATTAAATGTTAGGCATGGATAAGAAAAGTTCGCGCAACGGCACCAACACAGTCGAAACATTAATCGGTCCGCGCGTGGTTATCCGTGGGGATGTGCAATTTTCCGGCGGCCTGTACGTCGAAGGCAAAATCATCGGCAAGATTTCCGCCGAAGAAGGAAGCGCCGCAGTACTTACGGTTTCCGAACTGGGCTTGATCGATGGCGAAGTCCATGCCCCCGTGGTCGTGATTGCCGGCAGCCTGCACGGAGACATCCATGCCAGTGAACGCGTCGAGCTTTCGCCGACCGCCAAAGTGCAAGGCAACGTCCATTATAAAGTCGTCGAAATGGCGGCCGGCGCGACCTTGACCGGGCGCCTGATTCACGCCGACGCCCCGCTGTCGGAACAAACCGACAAGTCGTAACGCCGTTCACGCTTGTTTTCCGGGATAAAGCGCATACTTGATACCTATGGATATTCAAACCTATCAAACCATGGATGCGCCCCTGCTGTTCAGCGAGGCCGCCGCCAAAAAAGTCGCCAGCCTGATCAGCGAAGAAGGCAATCCCGAACTGAAGCTGCGGGTCTATATCAGCGGCGGCGGCTGTTCCGGTTTCCAATACGGTTTTGAATTCGACGAAAGCCAGAGCGAAGACGACCTGGCTTTGCAGCGCGATGGCGTAACGCTGCTGGTGGATCCGCTCAGCCTGCAGTATTTGATGGGCGCCGAAGTCGATTACCGTGAAAGCTTGCAGGGTTCGCAATTCGTCATTCGCAACCCGAATGCGAAAACGACCTGCGGTTGCGGCAGCAGCTTCTCCGTCTAGGCCATGGCTCAAGCGCCCAGGCAATTCGCTTTCCAGCACCCCGGCTTGGATCGTAACGAACATCTCCGGGAAAACAACGAAGCACTCGACAAGCTGTGGCCTAAGGCAAAAATCATCATCATCGATTTGCAGGGTAATGCCCGCTTTCAAAACGATGCCGCCGATCCCGTTTTTTTGTCCGGTACCGATTTTTTTTCCGAACGCCCGGGCAATGCCAGTTTTCTGGGTGAATCCGATGGCCAAAGCTGGTTTGCCGTTCGCGCGGAATTCATCGCCGAATTGCCATCGCATGCGGTTGATTTAAGGACGGCCGCGGCTACCTGGCCACACTTGCAGGCCTCCATTTTTGCGCAGGCGCGCGCGCTGCTTTATTGGCAGGAGCGCAATCAATTTTGCGGTGCCTGCGGTAAAGCGCTGAACCTTGTGCGCGGCGGTTTCATGGCGAAATGCGATGCCTGCGGCAGCGAACATTATCCGCGTACCGATTCCGCCGTGATCATGGCGGTGACCGATGGCGAACGAATCCTGCTGGGTCGCCAGGCAAGCTGGCCGGAGAACCGCTGGTCGGTACTTGCCGGTTTTATGGAGCCCGGCGAATCGCTGGAACAAACCGTGATCAGGGAAGTTTTCGAAGAAGCCGGCGTTCATGTCGACCGCACCGAATATGCGGCATCGCAACCCTGGCCATTCCCGGCTTCGTTAATGCTCGGCTTTCATGCTTATGCCGCAACGCAGGAAGCAAAAGCCGGTGATGAACTCGAACAGGCGCAGTGGTTCAGCGCCGAAGAACTGCGCGATGGCATTGCCGGCGGCACACTGGGCATTTCACCCAGACTCTCCATTTCACGCTGGCTGATCGAAGATTGGTGCGCGCGCATGGGTGTTAGTATTTGACGCTACAATGGTTCATCAAACAGCGGTAACTGGCAAAAAATGGCCCTAACCTTAATTGCTGTCGTACTTGCCTTAGTCATGGGCCACATCGTGCCCGGACTGATGGCTTTGCGTCGCTACGGCTGGTTTATTTCCTGGTTAAGCATGCTCGGAAAACTTTTCCGCGGCGAGACCCTCTGGCAAGGACGATTCGGCGCTTTTATCGCGATCGGTTTGCCTGTGATCATCGTAGGCGTTATCCAGTATTTTCTGGCGGGACTCTGGTATGGCCTGCCCGGCTTTATTTTTTCATTGATCGTGCTGATCTATACCTGGGGTCCACGCGATCTGGATCTGGATGTCGACAAGGTGATAGACGCGAATGACGTCGAAGCGCGTCGCCAGGCCGCCACCGCGTTGTTTCCCGAAGGCGGCGAGCCCGAACTCGAAGGTCCGAGTCTGGTCGAAGCGGTTTTTCGTTGCGCCTTGTGGCGGTGGTTCGGCGTGTTGTTCTGGTTCTTGTTGCTCGGCGCGGCCGGTGCATTGCTGTATCGCCTGACCAGCCTGAGCGCGCAAGGCGAAGCAAGAAAAACGATCCCCGAAAAACAAAGCCAGGCTGCCATCCTGTTCACCGGTTTGCTCAACTGGCCGGTCGCACACTTGATGACTTTCGGTATGGCGCTGGCGGCAAATTTCGATACCGTGTTGTCGGCATGGCGCGAATGGTACAAACAAGGCGGCGCCCGTCTCGATATTGGTTTCCTGGGCGCGGCCGCGCGCGCTAGCGTTGATTGCGAGTTGGCCGAGGAAGATGCCTACGCGGTCGATGGTCCGGCCCAGGCACCTGCCTTGCTTGAGCTGCGCGACGCCATGAGCCTGGTCTGGCGAATTTTATTATTGTGGCTCGCCGTGCTGTCGCTGTTCGTATTGGCGGGCTTCGTCAACTAAGCGGAAACACCGTTAATTTACTTGCCCGGCAACGCCTGCCATCACTCTGACAAGCGTATTGAGCACGAACACCACCAGTGCGATGCCGATGCAAATCCAGGACCACAACTTTGCATTGTCCGAAGCCGATTGCGCACCGGCGTAATCGCCACTCGCCAACTTTGAATTGACTTGCGTCGAAAAAATCACCGGCACCACGCCAAACGGAATGCAGCAGCAACACAGCGTCAACACCGCGGCCGTAATTGATAAAGGCAGATGATTGGGTACATCGTATGCCGGTAGCTGTGACCTGCCGTAGGCGGAGCTGTCCGATGAAGCATAAGGGTTGTCGGAATCGAAACTGGACGGAATCGGCGGCGGTGAAAAATCCGGCAAGGGTGGCGGAACAACCGGTTCCTCGACCAAAGACAGCGGCGGCCTGGTTTCAGCCACGGTGCCGAATTGATTTCCGCAAAACTCGCATTCACTCGCCAGGTCGGAACACTCGGCGTTGCAATTGGGGCATCTCATTTTTTCTTCCCGCCAACGTATTGTTATGGTTAAAAAATAAAATCAACCGATGGGTGCCAGCAGATAAAACGGATACCAGGGCAAGTTGCGTACTACCGCAAACAAGGGCACGGCAAAAACCCAGGGCCAGGGATTTGCCAACGGCTTGGCGAGTTTTTCCAGCGAAGCCGGCAAAGGCCGGTACATGCGCCAGGTCAGCAGGAAAAAAATCGGGGCCGACAGGATAAAAAAGGCATTCATGCGAATGGCGCGCGGCAGATCGAAGTGCACCAGCGCATGCATCGCCCGGGTCAGACCGCAACCCGGGCAGTAAAGCCCTGTCATTCGATGGAATAGACAGGGCAGAAAAGGATTGCCTGCAACATTGGGGTCATAGGTGCGCAGCAGGTAAATGCCCAGCAGCGCTATGGCCGCCAATGGCACTCCCCACCACCACATCTGGACACGCATTTATCGGCCAGCTTCCATTTGCTTGCGCAGATCTTCCAAGTAATCCTGATCCAGATAACCGGTTGCTTGAAGGATGAAGGAAAGCAATACCAGAATTCCGAAAAGAATCGCGATGACGGTAGTCACCCATGTCCACAATTTAGCGCTTTTTGACGCCTGTTCGGCACTGCTGATTTCACCGGTTTCCAGGAATTTGTTGACGCGCAATGCATAGACGATCGCGGCAATGCCGGACGGAAGTCCGAGCGGAATGCAGCAGCACGAAAACATCGTTGTGAGCGTTGCGATAACCGTGGAAACCACGGCCCAGACCAGATAGTTCGGAATCTTGACGTTTTGACGCGAGGGCGGCGGCGGTGCATCAGGATAGGGACGGACTGGCGGCGGTGACGATGGTTCTGAAGCCATCTGCACTGGCGGCGGTGCCATGCTGACCGGCGGCGCGGGTGGCGTTGGTGCGGCTTGTTCAAGGCCATCGATAAAAGGATGGCCGCAGAAATCGCACTCAAGCGATTGGTCAGAGCATTCTGCGCTGCAATTTGGACATTTCACTATGATTCCCCTTGGCGGTTTTTCTTGAAAACTGGGGGATATTATGCCCGATTGCCGCGCAGTGTCTTAACTTTTGCTTCCAGTAATTCGGCACTCACGCCTTCCGCCGGAATGGCCTGCCCGGCCTCGACTTCAATATGCGCCCTGAACCGGTGCGGCACGCGTAATTGCCCCAGTCTCGAGTTGCGTTTGCTGAACATGCTGGCCCACATGCCTTTCAACGCGATGGGCACGACCGGTGCGGCGCGCCGGGCAAGAATCTTTTCGACCCCGGATTTGAATTCGGCTATCTCGCCGTCGGTCGTCAGTTTACCTTCGGGAAAAATACCGACGACTTCGCCTTCGGCCAAAGCTTTATCGACTTCATCGAACGCCTTTTGCATCGTTTCCGGATCTTCCTTTGCGCCGGCAATGGGAATGGCGCGTGCGGTTTTGAAAAACCAGCTGGCCACCGGGAACTGGAAAATCTTGTAATACATCACGAAGCGGGTCG
>CAZPCE010000018.1:0-11441 GCA_964584915.1 uncultured Arenimonas sp.
CGAGCGTGTTGGCGATCTCCAATGCGGCGTCACGCGAGGTATCGGGAATCGGAATCACGGTGTCGATATCATGGTCCGGGCGCAGGCGCAGGATTTTTTCGCCGAGCTTCACGCCCATCCGCATGCGTGCCTTGTGCACGGAAACATCGTCCATCATCGAATCGGGACGCGCAAAATACACGTATTCGAAAATGCAGGGCGTATGCTTTTCCGGCGGTGCGCACACTTCACTGAACAGCTCGCCACGTGCCGTAATGACAACCGCTTCGCCTGGCGCGACGTCGCGCAAACGCTGGAAACCGAGAATATCAAGCGCTACCGATTCCGAAGCGACGGCATATTCATCGCCTTGTTCGGTTTCGCGTTTGCCCAATACCAATGGACGAATGCCATGCGGATCACGGAATGCGACCAGACCCAAACCCAATACCGCACTGACGATGGCGTAGCCGCCCTTGCAGCGACGGTGTACGCCGGCAACTGCCTTGATGGCATCCTGCGGCGTCAGGCTGCTTTGCGCCTGCAACTCGTGGGCAAAGACATTGAGCAATACTTCCGAATCCGATTCGGTATTGATGTTGCGCTTGTCCAGCTCGAACATTTCCCTGCGCAGCGAATCGGTATTGATCAGGTTGCCGTTATGCGCCAACGCGATGCCATAAGGTGAATTGACGTAGAACGGTTGCGCCTCGTCCGAACCCTCCGAGCCGGCGGTTGGATAACGGCAATGTCCGATCCCGACGCGGCCATGCAGCAATTCCATCTGCGGCGAATCAAATACGTCGCGCACCAATCCGTTGCCTTTATGCAAGCGGATTTTATTGCCGTCGACCGTCGCAATGCCTGCGGCATCCTGGCCACGATGCTGGAGCACCGTCAGCCCATCGTACAAAGCCGACGCGACTTCACTTACACCCACAATTCCGATTATGCCGCACATGTTTTTCTCTTAAATCCTAGGGATGTGTTTTGACGATGCCGGTTTTACCCAGTTTCTGAGTGGCTTCGTCACGCAATTTGTTGGCGGCCTCGCGATCGGCAACCGGGCCGAGACGAACGCTGTATAAAACGCCCTTCTCGGTTTCAACCCTTTTGACGAACGCATTGAAACCCATGCCGCGTGCACGATTGCGCATTTCTTCGGCCTTGGCGTTATCGCTCAAGGCTTCGAGCTGAACCGAGAAACCGCTGCTGACGGCAGCAGCCGCAGGTTTAGCCGCGGCTGTCGGTTTTTTATTTTCGGCAGTAGCTGCGGGCGCGGCATCCTGCACATTGACCTTGCTGGCACCGCCGGCAATTTCATCGGCTTTCAAGCGGGCGGCTTCCGCGCTGGCCCGGTCTGCGTAAGGACCAATACGGATTTTCAAGGCCGGCTTACCGTCGACGCTGATCTTTTCCGTGAGCACGGGCAGTTTTTGTGCTTTCAACCTGTTGACCAAAGCATTGGCGCTGTCGATTTTCGTGAAGCTGCCAATCGTGATCGTGAAATTACCCGCTGCCACGGCAGCCGGTTTTACTTCGGCAGGCTTTGTCGTTGTGACGATTGGCTTTACGTCAGCCGGTTTTACTGTTTCAGCAGGCTTGGTGGTCGGCGCCACTGTCGGCAATGTCGCGATCGAAGGCGCGGTATCCACGGGAGTTTTGATGTCGGCAGTCGCGGGTGGGTCGATGACGGGTGTTTCGATGCCAGTATCGACCGGCGCTTTTGGAACACCCAGTACACCTCCTTCCGGTGTTTTGCTTGCCGGTACGTTCAACGGCAGATCACGGGTTTCAAATTCGGATTCGGGTGCTTTCGGCATATCCAGCGGCACCTCGGAAACATCGGGCGCCTTGACGTCGGGCTTCAATAACATTGGCAGAAACAAAATGGCGACTAAAGCCAAAACCAAAGCTCCAATCAGGCGCTGCTTAACCGGCGTTTCCATAGGTCGAACACTCGTCGAAAACCAGCCCCAATTATAGCTTGGCAAGCTAGGTTTGAAGAGCCTTGATGGCCGCCGCCACGGTATGGAACGAGCCGAACACCAATACGCGTTCATCCGCTTTAGCCCGCAGCCGTGCCGCTTGCAGGGCCAGTTCGACATCGACATGGCAGCTTACGGCCGGTTCAGCAATAACGGCCCTGACGCGCGTTTCCAATTCCAGGGCCGTTAAATTGCGCGGCCCGGCATCGTCGATTCCGGCCAGAAACCAGTGGCCGACGTGCGGCTGAAGCAAGGAAACAATCGCTTCGATGTCCTTGTCTGCCAATGCGGCAAATACCGCAAGAGTCGGTTTGGGGTGCTCGACCAGCCATTGCGAGAGCTGCATTGCCGCCTGCGGGTTATGTGCAACATCAAGAATCACATCGGGGCTGGAGGAAACTTTCTGCAATCGTCCTGGAACCCGTGCATTTTTTATACCGTCAATGATGGCGGCATCGCTTATTTCGTCACTCATTGCGCGTAATGCGGCAATCGCGGCGGCGGCATTTTCGATTTGCACGGGCGCCGCCAAGGCAGGCATCGGCAATTCGATTTCATAACCGGGCTCGCGCCAGCGCCAGCCGTTTTCCAGCCTGTCGATCAAATAATCCGAATGGCCGCGAATAGCCGTTGCACCCAATTCGTAAGCACGGCGCAAGGCCGATGATGGCGGATCTTTTTCGCCGAAAACAACCGGTTTCCACGCCCGGATAATGCCCGCTTTTTCAAAGCCGATACTTTCCCGGTCTGCCCCCAGATAATCCTGGTGATCCAGATCCACCGTGGTGATGATGGCAACATCCGGTTCCACGATTTGCGTTGCATCCAGTCGACCACCCAGCCCGACTTCCAGAATCACCAGATCCAGATCATGCTCAGCGAAAACCATTGCCGCCGCCAGCGTTCCGTATTCGAAATAGGTAAGCGGGATTTCTGCTCCCCGTGTTCTTGCCGCTTCGATCCTGTCGAATGCCGCAATCAACCGGTCATCGCCAGCGTCGGCACCATCAACACGAATGCGTTCGTTGTAGGCAAGAATATGCGGCGACGTGTATGCCCCTACTTTCCAGCCGGCGGCCCGGGCAATGGCTTCGATAAACGCCACCGTGGAGCCTTTGCCGTTGGTACCCGCCACGGTAATCACGCATGGCGCAGGTTTTTTTATTTCAAGGCGTTTTGCCACTTCGGAAACTCTATCCAGACCCATATCGATGGATTTGGGATGAATTTTCAATTGGTAATCGAGCCAGTCGTTGAGCGTGCGAGTCATCGGCGCATTATCGCGTATTTTGATATTGCACGGTGCACCACGGGCGCACCGTGCGCAAGAATCACAAAGCCCGATGCACCGCCTCGCCGAACAATGCAGTGTGATGATTGCAATCGTTGAGCCGCACCACTTCCAGCGTATGCACCGACGACCCCTCGAGTAAATTCAATGTCGTCGGTGCCTGGCGGAATGACCATAGCTTGGCAAATGGCAGCCCGAGTATTTTGCACAGAAGAACCCGATTGACGGCGTCGTGTGCAACGACAAGCAAAGTATCATCGTTACCCAGGCCGTCACAGGCACGGGCAAACGCCGGCCATGCACGGTCAAATACCATTTGCAGATTTTCACCGCCATCGCCCGGCATCAGCACCGATTCCGGGGTTTCACGCCACGCCAGCAATCGTTTGGGGTCCTGCTCGCGAATTTCACTGGCCAACAGGCCTTCCCATTCGCCGTGGGCAATTTCTTTCAAGCCATCATCGAATTGCAACATCGCAAGTCGTTCCTCGCCAAGTGCAAATTCTGCGGTTGCCTTAGCACGTATGAGCGGAGAAGCAATCGCTTTTGTAATCGACACGCCATTCAGACGTTCACCCAATAATTTTGCCTGTCTGATGCCGTTATCAGACAACGGAATGTCAATCTGCCCCTGATAGCGGCCTTCGGCATTCCATGGGGTTTCACCGTGCCGCGCCAACAAAATTTTCATGCTTGAAATCTCAAGAATTGTGTTCACCACTCCCGGGTCAGGCGTGGCCGTGACCCGGGCTACGAATCGAGCTCTTAAATCATTTCCAGAGACAAGATGCCTGGAATCGCACGCAGGGAAACCAGCTCCGCATCGGGGACGGTCTTGCTGACGGTAATCGCGGCCACCGCTTCACCGTTGCCTTTCGCACCCAGCGAGAAGTTGATGATGTTGATGCCCGCCGCACCGAGATGCGAACCGACTGAACCGATCACGCCCGGCACGTCTTCGTTTTGCATCAGCAGGATGTGCGCGCCCGGATCGAAATCCAGCTCGACGCCATCGAGACGCACGACACGCGGGCCGCGATGCAGGGTTGCTTCGATTTCACGCACTTCGTTCGCACCTTCGATACGCAGACGCAGCAAACGATCAAAACCGTCGCCATCGCCACCAACGGTTTCGGCAACTTCCAATCCACGCAATGCCGCTTCGTGCAAAGCATTCACCGGTGTAACGCGACCGGAAGCGGTTCCCATTTGTGCCGCAACCAGCAAACGCGTCAATGGTCGGGTATCGAGCGCTTCCGTGCGGCCGGCATACGTGATGTGGAGTTTGTTTGGCGCAGGAATCAATCGAGTCGCCAATTTTCCGAGAGCGGTCATCAACGGCATCCACGGGCCCACTTCTTTTGCAGCTTCTGCAGTAAGCGGCGGCAGGTTGACGCAGCCGGCAACGGCGCCGGTTTGCAGGAAATCGATCATCTGCTTTGCCAAGATCGTGCTGACGGCTTGTTGCGCTTCGCTGGTGGAAGCCCCCAGATGCGGCGTCAAAATCAGTTTCGCATTTTCACGCAATTTGGAATCGGCAGGTAGAGGTTCGGTAACGAATGTGTCGAGTGCCGCGCCTGCAAGATGGCCGTCTTCCAGGCATTTCAGCAGGGCATCTTCATCCACTAGGCCGCCACGTGCGGCATTGATGACGTAAGCGCCTTTTTTCATCATGCGTAGATGTTTTTCATCAAGGATGTTGGTGGTTTCCTTGGTGCGTGGAATATGCAGCGTGATGATGTCGGCCTTCGCCAACAATTCATCGAGCGATTTCATCGGCACGCTGCTGCGACCGGCAGTCGCGGCGGGCAGAAACGGATCGTATGCGGCCACATCCATACCAATGCCTTGCGCCTTGCGTGCGACGGTTGCGCCGATGCGACCCAAACCGATCACGCCAAGTTTTTTACCCTCCAGTTCAAAACCCGTGAGACCGTTCTTTGGCCAGCCGCCTGCTTTCATGCCGGCATCGGCTTTCGGAATATGGCGTGCAAGCGCGAACAAAAGTGAAATCGCATGCTCGGCAGCGGCAAGCGTATTGCCGTCCGGCGCGTTCATTACCGCGATACCGCGAGCGGTTGCCGCCTCGACATCGATGGTATCGACACCGGCACCGGCTCGGCCGATCACCTTGAGCTGGGCGGCATTGGCAATCGACTCCGCCGTGACTGCCGTTGCAGACCGAACAAGAAGCGCATCAACGCCTTCGAGTTTTTTCGCCAGTACGGCGGGGTCCTTGATCGGTTCGGAAATTTCCACTTCCCAACCGGCTTCCCGCATCAAGACCAAGCCATCTTCGTGAATACCATCGCAAGCCAACACACGCATTGTCGTTCTCCAGAAACTAAACAAAATGATCGAGATTGGCGCCGCGCCCGATGGACGTTGCGCCGAATCGGTTTAGTTGGAAATAGACGTCCAAACCACAACTTTCGTCGCAGCCGTTTCAAAACAAATGGAGTGTGCCGTCGCCTGCGCCGGTGAAAACCGGGTGGCTAGATGCGCCATTGAAATGGCGAAATGTAGAAGACCTGAGAACCTGTCGGCAGACTGGGCTGCTGACATTCTTCGGGTCTGGAGACGGGGCTTCATAAGCATGGGAGTCCAGAACCAACGCGGCAACGATAACACGATTTTTTGCCAAGACAAGCGCTTGCGGCGGCAATCTGTTTTTACGAATCGTACAATCCAGACTCGGAAAACATCGCAAGTAGCTGAATTCATGGAGTTACCGCAATCGGCATTGCCAGCCTATTACCTTCGGCCCATCATCTTTGCCCTGCACTGACGTACAGTGCAGGTTCGACCGCAGCCCCATGCTGTGTATTCATGACACCACTGCCCGTACGGGCCGGAGTTTTCTGTGAAACCAAGTCTCTTCAAGCCACTTTCATTGGCGATGGCCATTGCCGTCGGCCTATCCGCTTATGGCACCGATTCGCTCGCCGCGCCCGCAAAATCGCTGGTCGACGTTTCGAAGCTGCCATCCTTGCCCGCTTTCAACGCTGCCGATCTGGACAGTGCAACGCCAATCTGCAGCGACCTGAACAAACACGTCAACGGCAAATGGTTGGCGGCCAATCCGGTGCCAAGCGACAGAACCACCTGGGGCAGTTTTGAAATGCTCGGTGAGCGCTCCCTCGCCGTGCAAAAGCAAATTGTCGAAGCCGCTTCAAAATCCAAATCAGCCAAAGGCAGCAACGAACAAAAAATCGGCGACCTCTACGGTTCCGGCATGAACGAGGCACGCTTGAATGCGGACGGCGTAAAACCGTTGAAGCCTTATTTAGATGAAATCAATGGTCTGAAGGACGGCGCGGGAATCGCCGACTACATCATCAAGAACTTCGCGATCGGCCAGCAATCGGTTTTCTCGTTTGGTCCCGGCGAAGATTTCAAGGATGCCAAGAATGTGATCGGCTACGCTTTCCAGGGCGGCATTTCACTTCCTGAAAAAGCCTATTACAGCGACGCCAAGTATCAGGAAAAACGCGATGCATTCGTCGCGCATATCGAGAAAATGCTGGTGCTCGGCGGCGTGGATGCCGCTTCTGCCAAAGCTCAGGCTCAAACGGTATTGAAATTTGAAACTCGCCTCGCAGCCGCATCGCTGGCTCCGATCGAACTTCGCAATCCGGCAAATCAATATAATTTCGTCAGCGTTGCCGATGCCGACAAAGCGACCCCGAACTTCTCCTGGTCGAAACTGCTGGCCGCCGAAAATATCAAGGATGTGAAGGGTTTCTCGCTGTCGCAGCCGAAATTCTTTGCCGAAATGGACAAGATGCTGGTGGATACACCGGCAAGCGATTGGCAAGCCTATTTCCGCTACCACACGATTGCCGACTCGGCGCCCTACCTGTCCGACGCATTGTCGAACGAGCGCTTTGCGTTCTACGGCACCACCATGCGCGGCCAGAAAGAACAAAAACCACGCTGGAAACGCGTGCTCGACAGCGTGAATGGTACTGCCGGCGAAGCGCTGGGCGAAGTTTACGTGAAGCAGGTATTCCCGGAAGAATCCAAGGAACAAATGCTGCAACTGGTGAACAATCTGCGCGAAGCATTGAAAGCGCGTTTGGAAAAACTGGAATGGATGAGCCCGGAAACCAAGGCCAAAGCCATTGAAAAATGGAACACCTTCGATCCGAAAATCGGTTATCCCGACAAATGGCGTGACTACTCGGGCCTGACGATTGACGGCAATAAAAGCTATTTCGAAAACCTGATCGCGGCGACCGCGTTTGAAAACAAATTCCAGATGGCGAAAGTCGGCAAGCCGGCGGATCGCAAGGAATGGGGCATGACACCGCAAACGGTCAATGCCTATTACAACCCGCTGAAAAACGAAATCGTTTTCCCGGCCGCCATCCTGCAATCGCCGTTTTTTGACGCGAAAGCGGACCCTGCCCTGAATTACGGTGGCATCGGCGCAGTCATCGGCCATGAAATGCTGCACGGTTACGACGACCAAGGCAGTCAATTCGATGCGCAGGGCAATAATAACAACTGGTGGAGCGAAGCCGATCTCAAGGCTTTCCAGGCACGCACTGGCAAACTGGTCGCGCAATTTGACGCCTACACCGCCATCAATGACCCAAAAGAAGGCGCCTTGAACGTGAAAGGCGAACTGACTTTGGGTGAAAATATCGCCGATCTCGGCGGCCTGACGGTTGCCTACGATGCATTGCAACGCGATCTGGTCAACAAGCGAGTCGCCGCGATTGATGGCTTTACGCAAGACCAGCGCTTCTACATGAACTGGGCTACCGTGTGGCGTCGCAACTTCACGCCGGATGAATTGAAGGTACGTTTGAACACCGATCCGCATTCGCCTGCCGGATTCCGTGCAAACGGTGCGCCTTCCAACCAGTCCACGTTCGCTGCTGCATTTTCGTGCAAATCGGGTGACGGCATGGTGCGTCCGGACGATAAACGCGTAACGATTTGGTAATTGCCGTTTCTGAACCAAGGCTGTAAGAAAAAGGCCCCGCTCGGGGCCTTTTTTGTTGTTGCCTGCCGATAGGTTTATCATGCACGTCCAAATTGATGAATGTGCATGGAGTTGCAATGACACTGACTTTTCGCCCTTTGATGGCTGCCATTGCCGGCTCGATTTCCCTGGCCTTGTTCGTGGCTCCGGCAGATGCAAAGAAAATGGCGAGTGCCCCACCTCCACCAGCCGCCTGCTCCGATTTTTATGGCCATGTAAATACGCCCTGGTTGCGCTCCAATCCATTGCCGCCGGGTAATGCCAGCCGCAGCCTGTGGGATGAAATGAATGAGTTGGCTTCACGCCAACGCGAATCATTGTTTACTTCGCCGCAAAACGGGGCCGGCCCGGCCCAGGACAAGCTCAATGCATTGATGCAAAGCGCCGACGAGAGCCGCGTGAAACTCGATAGCGAAAAACTGTTGACACCGCTGCTTTCCGACATCGAAAAAATCAAGAAACCGAAAGACATCACCAACGTAATCGCCAGCATGCACGCGCGCGGCATTCCACTGGTCTTCGATTTCGACGATGAAGGCAATAAATTCAGCGCCAGCGGGATCGGCTTGCCAGAATTGGGTTTTTATACCGAACAGGACCCCGCCGTTGCCGTTGCCCAGGGCCGTTATCGCGGCTACATACAAAACATGCTGGCTGCAAGCGGCGTACCATCCGACAAAGCCGCCGCTCAGGCCGGGCAGGTTCTCGGCCTCGAAATGCAACTGGCCGCCGTTTCCGGCGAATCACCGTCGCAGGTTATTTCGTTGAAAGACGCCGCCAAGCAATACGGCAACTTGCAGCTTGCCGATTTCATGCGGTCGCAAAAAGCCGGCGGCGATAAAGCCACGCTGATGCAGCCTGTTTTCTTCAAGACCGTCAACGGCTTGATCAATCCGAAAATGATCGACCAATGGAAAAGCTATCTGCGTTTCCATGCCGTCAATCAATTGGCGCCATATTTGAACGAACCGTATTTTTCTTCCTACGGCCAATTTTACGAAGTTTATCTCGAAGGACGCGCCTTACCGAAGTCGCGCACGCAAAACCTGCGCGAATTGATTGAAGCCAGCGCTCCGGAATTGATCGATGCCGCGTATGCAGAGCGCTATGCCGCCAACGGCCAGCGCGAGCGCGCCCGTGCGATCACCGACGCCGTGATGCAGGCGGCCGAGAAAGCGGTTATTCGCAGCACCTGGGTCGTGAACGAGGGCGAAGAGCGCGACCTCAAGATTCTCAAAACGCTGAAAGTCGATATCGGCCGCGACACGAAAAACATTTCATCGATCGAGGTTGGCGACAGCCTGGCAAATTCGGCGTTGAAACTTTTGCGTCGCGGACAAAAAAACAGGAACACGCAAAATGCCGATGCATGGCCAAGCGACCTGACCGACACCGCGCCAGTGCTTGTTTATATCTCCAAGGATAATCGCATCATCATCAGCAATGCCATGCTGCAGGCTCCTGTATTCGATGCACAGGGCAACGCGGTCGATTACGGCGCCTTCGGAGCCTTGTTCGCGCAACAATTGAGTCTCGCGCTTTATCAGGCAGCCTTTAAAAACGTGACGGCGCTGAATTCGCAACGCAGTTCCCTGATCGCGCAATACAACGGTTACACATTGAGCGGTGCCAAAAAAGTGAACGGCACGTTGACGTCGACGCAAAATCTGGCCGATTTATCGGGCCTGGAAATCGCACTGCAGGCCTACATGGCATCGGGCACACGAGATAAAACCGCGCAACAGGATTTCTTCAAGTCCTGGGCAAAGCTGTGGGGCCGCGTAGACCGCGATAGCGCATTGGCCGCGTCCTACGACAAGGCCAATCACGCACCGGCAAAATGGCGGGTCAACGGACCGCTTTCCAACATGGCGGCTTTCGGTACCGCTTTCACTTGCAAAGCCGGACCGATGCAACGCCCGTATAAAGATCAACTAAGAATCTGGCCCTGATGTCGTTTATTCCCGGTCAACGCTGGTATTCGAGCACCGAACCTGAATTAGGCCTTGGCACCGTGCTCCGCTTGTCGGGGCGGCAGGTGCAACTGGTTTTTACCGGCAGCGGCATGCTGCGGCATTACGCGATCGGAACGGCGCCACTGCTGCGCGCCGCATTTCGTCCGGGCGACCGCGTCCGCGTCAGCGGTACGGAAATCATTATCGAAGCGGCCGAGGAAACCGATGGCTTGATCCATTACCGAGCCTCGAGCCAGAGCTTTTTCGAAGGCGAACTCGATGCCGAACAACCGGTATCGCAAGCTGATACACGCTTGCTGGCCGGACACGTTGACCGCAATGATCAATTCGAATTCCGTCGCGAATGTTTGATGCGTAGTGCAGAAGCGCGTGCACACGCGGGCTGGGGAATCCTGGGCGCAAGAATCGATTTGATTCCGCACCAGTTGCGCGTTGCCGAAATTGCCTCGAAGCGCCGTCCGCCTCGCCTGTTGCTGGCCGATGAAGTCGGACTGGGGAAAACCATCCAGGCCTGTTTGATCGTGGCCCAGATGCTGGCATCCGGACGCGCATCGCGCGTTTGCGTGCTGTTGCCGGAAAGCCTGGTCAACCAGTGGTTCGTAGAATTGCTGCGCCGGTTCAATTTGAGCTTCGCTATCTTCGATGAAGAACGTTGCGAAGCGATCGAACTGAACAACACGGGCCACAATCCGTTCGAAGACGAACAATGCGTCATCGCTTCGGTCGATTGGCTGGCAAGCCACGGCAAGCGTGCAAAACAATGTCTGGATGCCGGCTGGGATTTGTTGCTGGTCGATGAAGCGCATCACCTGATCTGGACCGAAGAATTTTCCAGTCCTTCGTATCAATTCGTCGAAGCCTTGTCGAAACAAACACCGGGACTGTTGTTGCTGACCGCAACACCGGAACAACTCGGACTCGGCGGTCATTTCGCGCGCCTGCGCTTGCTGGACCCCGCTCGCTATACCGATTTGTCGAGTTTTGTTACCGAGCAATCGCGCTACATTGCGCTTTCCAGTCTGGCAGATCGTTTGTTGAACCATCAGGATTTGACCAACGCCGACATGGAAGCCTTGGCTTCCTTCATGCCAAGCGAAAAAGACGGACTGGCCAATCGCCTCGCGAAAATTGCCGAAGGCGATGACGGAGAGCGGCAGGCTTTACTCAATGATTTGATTGACCGCCACGGCACCGGCCGCGTGATGATCCGCAAC
>CAZPCE010000018.1:11451-23829 GCA_964584915.1 uncultured Arenimonas sp.
AATCGCCGCGCATTGGTCGGCGGTTTTCCGCAACGCATTACCCATATCCAGGCGCTTGAAGAAAGTGACGACGATAACTGGCGTGGCCGTTTGCATGCCGAGTTTGTGCACGACATCGGCGATAGCGATGACGAACCTTCGCACGACTACACGCGCGACCCGCGCACCGATTGGCTGATGGGTATTCTCGACAGCATTGCTCCGGCCAAAGCGCTTTTATTGTGTCGTTCGCGATCTAAAGTGCAAGCGCTGGATGAAGCCATCCGGCTTCGCAGCGGCATTCCGATCGCCCGCTTCCACGAAGACATGAGCCTGTTGCAGCGTGATCGCAACGCCGCCTATTTTGCCGAACACGATGGCGCGCGCTGCCTGATCGCTTCGGAAATCGGCGCCGAAGGCCGTAATTTCCAGTTCGCGCAACACCTGATTTTCTGGGACCTGCCCTTGCATCCCGACATGCTGGAACAACGGATCGGGCGACTGGACCGCATCGGGCAGCAAGGCGATGTGCATCTGCATTGCGCCGCCCTGCCCGGCAGCCCGCAGGAAGCATTGCAACGCTGGTATCACGAAGGCCTGGATGCGTTCACGCAAGTCATCGCCGATGGCCGCGAATGTTTGCGCCTGCACGGTGATGAACTGGTTTCATTGGCAGAGCAGGACGGCATCAGCCGCGAACCTGCACTGACCCAGTTGATCGAAAAAACAAAAATCACGCATCGCGAACTGGCGGAAAAAATCGCTTCGGGTCGCGACCGTTTGCTGGAACTTGGCAGCCAGCAAGGTGCAAGCGACGGTGAGTTGATGCTGGCTTGCAGGCAGGATGATGATTTAATCGCGCACGATGACTACGCCTTGCGTCTGCTGGAACAATTCGGCATTCACAACGAAGCCCTGAGTCCGAAAATCTGGCTGCTCGATCCCGAAATGTTGACGATGGACGGCTTCGAGGAATTGAAAGCGGGTCCGCGCCCGATTACGTTCGATCGCAGCACCGCATTGTCACGCGATGACGTTCTTTATCTGCGCAACGACCATCCGATGATTTTATCGGCGCAGGATTTTCTGTTGTCGAGCGACAAGGGCAATACCGCGCTGCTGATCGACGACTCGCTGCCGCAACGCACCGTGATCCTGGAAGCGGTTTACGTGCTCGAATGCATTGCGCAGAAAGGCCTGAACATCGAACGATTCCTGCCACCCAAGCCACTGAGCATTGCGGTCGATACCCGGTTACAGATACGTCCGGACTTCGCACCGAACGAGCGCGCCGCACATCGTGCCGGCGACCGCGCTTTCGATTTGAGTTCGATGCGGAAAATACTGAACATGCTGATTCCGCCGATGCTGGAAAAAACACGCGACCAGGCACAAATACTGGCGCAAAACGAAATCGCGGCGGCGCTGGGAAAAGCCGATCTTTTATTGCGTCATGAAATAGAAAGACTGCAAGCGCTGGCATCGAAGAACCCGGCGGTGCGTCCCGAAGAAATCAGCGCTCTGCACACGGAACATCAACAATTGCTCAAGGCCCTGCCGCAGTCGCGGCCGAGACTGGATGCACTACGGCTGGTAACGAGCCCGGACTTTCTATCGATGCGGCGATAGCAAAACATAGTGTGGCATTGCCCGCCAATATTGCCTCAGGGTTTCGCCTGCCCGAAATCGCCCGCAAGCGGCCTCCTACTTCACCAATCGCGGTCCGCGTTTCCGGAATGGCGGCTGTCCGCGCCAGTAGCGAATCATCAACCAGCCAAACAGCATGCCGCCAAGATGGGCGAAATGGGCGATGCCGGCGGCAGTGCCCGTTACGCCCATCAAGAGCGAAATAAGGCCGAAAATAATCACCATGGTTCGGGCTTTCATCGGAATCGGCGGAATGATCAGCATCATTTGCTGGTTCGGGAACAGCATTCCGTATGCCAGCAGCAATCCAAAAATACCGCCGGATGCGCCGACAGTAGGAAAAACAGCATCACCGAGAATTCCACTGCTTACCAATAGCAACTGGATCAAGCCTGCGCCGACCGTACAGACAAGTAAATACTGGATGTATTTTTTAGGACCCCAGGTTTGTTCAAGCACGGCACCGAATTGGAACAGCGCAATCGCATTGAAAAACAAATGGGTGAAATTGCCGTGCATGAATCCATAGGTCAATAATTGCCATGGATAAAATGAGGTGGTGATCAGAGTGCCGTCATTTGCAGTGGCAACTACATGCTGCCCCCAGGGCCAAAGTGCGAGCAGCAAGAGCGTTTCATCGGGAAATATTTGCTGCAATAAAAAAACACCCGCCAGTATGAATAGCAAAATCTTGGTAATGCGGGGTAAATGCACGATGTCTTCTCCACGTAACAGCCGGTATGATAGCCAATATGAGTGCGGAATCGTCAGACATCAAGGCAATCGGTGAAAATTTGAGCCAACAAGCCTGGGTATCCAGTACACGTTTGTTCGATCCCGTTTTGCTAGCTCGGCTATCCGAAGAGATTTGCCGTCACGAGGCTGATAAATCGCTCAGCCAGGCTCTGGTCGGGCACAACGAAACCAGAACGGTTTCATCCTTGCGCGGCGATTCCACCTTGTGGCTCGATGATCCGCATTGTGGCGAAGCATCGAAACTTTTTCTTGATGCACTGGATGTATTGCGAAAAGACCTGAATGAATCCCTGATGCTCGGACTCGAATCGGTAGAAGCGCATTTCGCGGTTTATCCTGCCGGTGCCGCATATGCGAGACATCGGGACCGGTTTCGCAACGACGATGCGCGGGTACTTTCGCTGGTTTGTTACTTGAATGTCGACTGGCCGAAAGACGCCGGCGGCGCATTGCGTCTGCATCTTCCCGAAGGACATAACGACATCGCCCCGGTGTCGGGTACCAGCGTTATTTTCCTCAGCGAAGAAATCGAACACGAGGTATTGCCGGCAACGCAGACCCGCTACAGCATTGCGGCCTGGTTTCGACGGCATCACGTTAACGTACGCTAGTTTTTCCGGGTTTCTTTTTTTCCGGCGGCGCCCAGAGAATTTCATCCATCGTCGCTGCCGCTTTGCGGCCTCGTACTTTGCCATTCACGACTTCGATGCCTTCGGAACGCAAACGTTGAATTTGTTCCGTGTACTGCGCCGAGTCTTTCGGGAACGCCACGCTGCCGTCCGATCTCAATATGCGATGCCATGGAAGCAAGCTGTCTTCGTTATTGGAAAGAATGCGCGCGACCATTCTGGCCCGTCCCGGCAAGCCGGCACGCCGCGCAATTTCACCATAACCTGCCACCTCGCCTCGCGGTACGGCGCGGATAATCGCAAGAATTCCGGCAAGGGTTTTATCAGGGGCAGACTTTGCTGGCATTGCGGTCTAGAATATAAGTTCTTAGGAGAAGAGTCATGCGCAGTTTTGAATCAATTCGCAGTCATGTCGAAGGCAAATATAAAGTGACTGCCCGCGAGCCCTATCTGGTTTGCGTCGAGCTTTCCCTGGACCAGGGAACTCGCCACCAGAGTATTTTCCTGTCGGAACTTGAAGCCGAAGACAGCCGCAAATATTTGCGCATCAGTACCGCGATCGCGCCGATGACAGGTCTCGATACAAAAAGAATGCTGGCCTTCAATTGGCAAAGCCGGGTCGGTTTCATGGCGATTGGCGAACTGGACGGCGTACCGTATTTGCAACTCTGCGAGAACCGCCCTTTCGACAGCCTTGACGCTGCAGAACTGGATCGCCTGATTCTCGAAATCGGCGGCGTTGGCGACAATCTGGAACGCATGCTTTCCGCCGGTGGTGATTTGCACTGACTGTTTGATCAATGCCTGTTCAAAAAAAGGGCCTTCCGGCCCTTTTTTTGTTTCTGAAATTCCAAGCTTCGGATCTACCCGGCCATATTGAAGTGCTGAAGCAATCTGACCAGGCACCAGGCCAAACCACCGGCAGCGGGAATGGTCAGCAACCATGCCCACAGCATGCGCTCTACCACGGTCCACTTGATCGAGCTAAACCGTTTCGCTGCGCCAACGCCAATAATGGCGGAGGAAATATTGTGCGTGGTGGAAACAGGAATACCCAGAGAAGAAGCCAGCAAGATCACGCTGGCGCCGCTGGTTTCTGCGGCAAAGCCGTTGATGGGATCGAGCTTCACCATCTTGTGGCCCAATGTCTTGATAATGCGCCAGCCGCCGGCGGCAGTGCCCGCTGCCATCACTACGGCACAGGTCAATTTGATCCACAAGGGAATAATCAACTTGTTGCCCTCGCCCACGGGAGGCAAGTTCAGGAAATGCAGCCAGCTCGGCAAATTCTCCAGAGTTCCAGCCGTAGTAGCTGCAACCAGGGCTAAAGCAATAATGCCCATGGTCTTTTGTGCATCATTACTGCCATGGGCGAAACCCATATAACCGGCGGAAACAATCTGTGCCTTGCCGAAAAATGCATTCACCCATCGCGGCCTCATTGCACGGGCAAATTTTCCACCCAGGTTTGCAATACCGGCAATGATTGCAAACAACAGCCCCATAACGAGCATGCCCGCAAGAAACCCCAATAGCGGCGAGGTGAACATGGGGAAAATCACTTTCCACAACACCCCTTTGCCTTTCCAGAACGGGTTGTCCGGCTGTGACCAGATAATCGCCGCCCAATTATTGTGCGAAGCCGCGAAGGCAGCACCGCACAAGCCACCAATCAATGCATGCGAAGAAGAGGAAGGCAAGCCCAGGTACCAGGTCACCAAATTCCAGACTACACCACCGAGAAGTGCGCAGATCAGAATCTGCGAGTTCACGTCGACGATGCTGATATCGATCAGTCCGGTCGCAATCGTCGTGGCAACTGCGGTACCCCACAATGCACCAACCAGATTGGTCGCAGCCGCCAGCATTACCGCCTGCGTCGGCGTCAACACCTTGGTGGCCACCACGGTGGCAATCGAATTGGCGGTGTCGTGAAACCCGTTGATGTATTCGAACACCAGTGCGGTCAATATCACCAGCAATAAAAGAGTGAGCACGGCCGGCTCCTCAGCTATTTTTCAGGACGATTTGATAAATCACGTTGCCGACGTCGCGGCATCGATCAATCGCTTTTTCAAGAATCTCGAACATGTCTTTCAGAATCAGGTAACGCATCGGATCGGTTTCGCGGGTATAGCTGTCACGATACATTTCCAGAATAAGCCGATCGGCTTCAGCCTCGATGGCCTGCATCTTGTCGTTAAGCGATTTGGTCGCTTCCATATTGATGCCCTTGCGTAGCAGGCCGACCATTTGCTCGATCACTTCGCAGGATTTTTCCAGCATGATGGCGCGCGATACGAAATCGACATCGCCGATCCGCTCGGAAGCGATCAGATATCGTTCGGCAAATTTCTCGACGGTTTTCGGAATCTTGTAGAGCACGTTATTCAACGCTTCGATGTCTTCCGGTTCTAACGCCGTCACGAACGTATTCACCAATTCATGGCTGATTTTCGCGGACAACTCCTTTTCGAGCTGACGCGAGAGCTTGAATCTGTCCAGTGAACGCTGCCCTGCAGGCGCCTGCAACAGCTCGACCAAAGCGCGCGTGCTTTCATGGGCAGCGGCGGCACTGGCTTCGAGCAGGCCATAAAACTTGTCGCCTTTTCCGAAAATGGTTTGCAAAGAAAACATGGATAACCCCTCAGGTGAACGAAATATTCCCAGATGACAGATTCTTGGACTTTTTGCTGCATCTTTATGACGGCATTATAGCCCAGGCTCCACAGGGGATTTCCGCCTAAATGTCATATGGCTGCGGTATGATTGGCACCTGAAGTTCCAGTCCTAAGACCATGATTAATCGAATATTTAAGCCCTTTCTTGCAGTTTTTGCAGTTTTTTTGTTCCCAACGCTTTCGTGGGCGAGTAGCGGTACCGATGGCAAACTGGACTTGACAGAACAACCGCTTGGTCTGCTTGCAGTCGGCATTTTTGTGACGGCATACGCCTTTGTCGTATTGGAAGAAAAACTTCACCTGCCAAAATCCAAACCTGTATTGGTCGCTGCAGGCGTGATTTGGGCGCTGATTGCCTGGTATTGCAGCCAGGATTCAGCAATCAGCCCCGATTTCGCCGCCAATGCCTTCCGCCATATTTTTCTCGAATTCGCCGAATTGTTTTTCTTTTTGATTGTGGCGATGAGCTTTGTCGCCGCGATGACAGAACGCAACGTATTCGAGGCGCTGCGAGCGGAGCTGGTAAGCCGAAACCTCAGCTACCGTTCCCTGTTCTGGATTACCGGCATCGTTTCGTTCTTCATGTCGGCGGTTCTGGATAACCTGACGACGGCGCTGATCATGTCGGCGGTAATTTTGGCAGTGGGTGCCGGCAATGCCCGTTTTATCACCCTGGCCTTTATCAACCTGGTGGTTGCCGCCAATGCCGGCGGTGCCTGGTGTGCCTTTGGCGACATCACTACCCTGATGGTGTGGCAGGCAAAGAAAGTGGAGTTTTTCGAATTCTTTTCGATTTTCGTTCCATCGCTCGTGAACTGGCTCATCCCGGCGATATGCATGCATTTTGCATTGCCGAAAGAAACCCCACCGCCTGGCAAGGATAATGCCGATGTCAAGTTCGGTGGCTGGATGACCTGCGTTTTATTTGCGGCCACTATCACGATAACCGTCGCCGCCAAACAATTTCTGCACATGCCACCGGTATACGGCATGCTGTTCGGATTGGGCTTGCTGCAGATTTCCGGGTATTTCATCAGGCGCCACGAGATTCGAAAAGCCGCAATGAACGAAACGCCGGATAATGAGACGTATAACGTCTTCGAAATCATCGCGCGTGCAGAATGGGACACCTTGTTGTTCTTTTACGGTGTACTACTTTGTGTAGGCGGCCTGGCGACACTCGGTTATCTGGAGCTTGTGTCGACCCAAACGTATGGCGAACTCGGATTCACCACCGCCAACGTGATCATGGGGCTGATGTCGGCGATCGTGGACAATATTCCAATCATGTACGCGGTTTTGCAGATGAACCCGCCGATGGACCACGGTCAATGGCTGTTGATCACACTCACCGCGGGCGTTGGCGGCAGCCTGTTATCTGTCGGCTCGGCTGCCGGCGTTGCCCTGATGGGTGTCTCAAAGGGTAAATATACGTTTCTGGGGCATTTAAAATGGAGCTGGGCGATTGCACTAGGGTACATCGCCAGCATTTATACTCACCTCTGGATTAACGCTGCGCACTTCACATGATCGAAATACTCATCGTCATCGTTCTGGTTTTATTCAACGGCTTCTTCGCCCTGTCGGAGATGGCCGTGATGACCTCGCGCAAGCAGCGCCTAAAGCAACTCGCGCTGACCAGCTCGCGGGCGCGCAAGGCGGTAGAACTTTCCGAGCATCCGGAGAATTTCCTGTCGGCGGTACAGGTATGGATTACCTTGCTGGGTTTGTTGACCGGTTATTTCGGCGGCCAGTCTTTGGCTGCAAAAATTCAGGCGCCGCTTATTCACCTTGGCATCCCGCTTATCACGAAATACGCCGAAACAATCGCGTTTGCTTTCAGCTTCACACTGATACTCCTGATTTCGGTAGTGCTGGGTGAACTGGTTCCAAAACGACTCGCCACTCTGCGTCCGGAAAAAATCGCAACTGCCGTCGCCATTCCGATGAGCGTACTCAGCATGATTGCGCGCCCTGCGGTATTGGTGCTGACGCTGATGACACGAACTCTGCTCCGCCTCATGGGCCTTGGCAAGATCGCAGAAGAAAAAGTGACGGAAGAAGAAATTCGTCACTTGGTTGCCGAGAGTCATGAGCAAGGCGTCATCGACCAGGACGAACGCAACATGCTGAATCGTGTCTTGCGACTGGGCGATCGTACTTCGGATTCGCTGATGACGCCTCGCACGCGCATTACCTGGCTGGATGCCAACGCGTCGCTGGAAGACAACCTGGCAAAAATGCGCGATACGCTTTTTGCGCGCTTTCCGGTTTACCGCGGTAGCGATGCCGATGTGTTGGGCATACTCGAAGTCAAGACACTGGCCGGCCAGACCGATATCAAGACCACCGACGAGCTGCTTCGCCAATTGAGGCCTGCGTTATTCGTATCGGATTCCACCAATGCATTGCGCCTGCTCGAAATTTTTCGCGAAGAGCAGCAAACCGTTGGCCTGGTCGTCGATGAATACGGCGACATCCAGGGCCTGGTTTCGCTGAACGATTTGCTCGGAGCCGTGCTGGGCCGCATCCAGGACAGCGAAAGCAGCGAAGACGAACCGTCGATCGTGCAACGCGCCGACAATTCCTGGCTGGTGGATGGCCGCGTATCCGCCGATGAATTGAAAGAACTGCTCGGCCTGCACGTATTGCCGAATGAAGATGAGCAGGACTTCACCACCGCCGCCGGCATGGTGATCGCCCATTACGGCCGCATCCCGCATGCCGGTGAATATTTCGACTGGCAGCGCTGGCGCATCGAGGTCGTCGATCTGGACGGCGCGCGAATCGATAAATTATTGATCGCCGAAGTGCCTGAAAAAACAGCGGATGCCGAAGCCGTCTAATGAAATTCAGATTTCCGAAAAACCACGGCCCGATACCGCCGAGTACGCATCAGCTAATCAACAGGCTCAGTGAAGGGCTTCAGGAAGATGAACTGACACTCAGTGGCTTGCTGGACGAATTTCAGGAGCGCGCGTTCGGATTGTTTTTATTTCTGGCACTGTTACCGACATTCATTCCGGTTCCGGCCGGCCAGGGCGCGGTCAGCGGCTTTCTGACTTCATTGATCGGTCTGCAATTTTTATTGCGCTTCGAACATCCATGGCTGCCCGGTTTTCTCGCGAATCGAAAATTCCACCGTTCCAGGATCATCGGTTTTCGCAACCGCTTCGACAAATGGCTGCTGCGCCTGGACAAAATCACCAAACCACGCGACGAGTGGATCTTCAGCAACCCGTTCGCGCATGCTTTTTCAGGACTGCTGCTATTGCTGCTGGGCATAAGCCTCGCCATCCCCTTGCCTGGCACGAACATCCCGTTCGGGATTGTGCTGCTGTTCTTTAGCTTTGCCCTGATCGAGCGTGACGGCCGATTCATGATGATCGGCTGGTTGCTTGGCATCATCGAGATCGTGCTGATCGTTTTCTTTTCGAAAGAGCTGGCTGCGCTCGTCGCATCGTGGTTTTGAACCCGTAGGAGCTGCTTTTGCGGGAGCTTGTTCACCAGCGATTGATGGTTGAGTGTGGCGTGTCCTGTGAAATCCAATCGCTGGTAACCCAGTTACCACAAAGTAAAAACCGGATATCAGGCCGCGAACAATTTCGCCACTTCCTGCGCCAGCATCGGGCGACCCAGCCAGAAGCCCTGACCTTGGTCGCAACCGCGTTCACGCAGCACGGCATATTGCCCTTCGGTTTCAATGCCTTCGGCAACGACGGTAATTCCGAGTGAGTGCGCCATCGCGATTATCGATGTCGTCAACGCGAGATCATCCGGATCGCGCAATAAGTCGGTGACGAAACTGCGATCTATTTTCACGCCGTCCACCGGCACCCGGCGCAAATGGCTGAGGCCGGAAAAGCCGGTGCCAAAATCATCCAACCATACCTTGACGCCGGTCGCACGTACGCGCGAAAGCAATACGCTGGCCTGGTTTTCATCGCTCAGGATGGCGGTTTCGGTCAGCTCAAGATGCAGCTGATTCGGCTTCAGACCGGAAGATGCCAAAACCGTTTCGACCACATCCACCAGTTCGCTGCCGCGCAATTGTTTCGACGAGACGTTAACCGAAACAAATGGCAAGGTGTTGTCCTTGCTGGCCCACGTTGCGGCATCATTGCAGGCCAGTACCAGCGCATGCCTGCCCAGCATTTCGATCAGGCCGCTCTGCTCGGCCACTTCGATAAACGTCGAAGGCGGAACCATTCCGAGCCGCGGATGTTGCCAACGCATCAACGCCTCGGCTCCGACAATGCGGCCATCGGTCAAACTGTAGATCGGCTGATACATCAAACCCATTTCACCGCGCTCGAAAGCACCTCGCAAATCCTGTTCCAGTTGCACACGGCGTTCTACCGCCTGGTCCATTGCGCGACTGTAAAAGCGGTAGCAATTCTTGCCGGCAACCTTGGCCTGGTACATCGCGATATCGGCATTTTTCAAAAGCACGCCGGCGGAGTTGGCATCGAACGGGAACAAGGTGACGCCGATCGTTGCCGTCAGATACAGCGGATTACCATGCAGGCTGAGCGGTTTGCGGACTTCTGCCAGCAAGTCTTCGGCAAGTTCACTGGAACTGTTGCGGATATCCGATTTCAGGAAAAGAACAATGAATTCATCGCCACTGAAACGCGCCACCTGCGAACCGGGCAAGCCGTGTTTTTCGAGCGTGCTTTTGACGCGCAGCGCGAGTTGATTCAGTACCTCGTCGCCTTCTTCGTGACCAAGCGTATCGTTCACGCGTTTGAAATCATCCAGATCGATGAACAATAGCGCCAGCTCTCCGCTGTGCGCTTGCAGCGTCAACAGCCGATCCTCAAGTTCCTCGCGAAAGGCCAGCCGATTCGCCAAACCGGTCAAGGAATCGGTATAAGCCATGCGGCGGATTTCACGATCATGCCGGGCAACGCCGGCACTCATGCGGGCGAACGCACGGGTCAAACCGCCAATCTCATCGAGTCGACTGGAAGACAAATTCACGTCGGCATAGCGGCCCTGTTCCATCTGGTCTGTCGCCAGCGACAAATCACGCACCGGACTGATCACATGGCGTTCCAGCAAATACAGCAGACCGAATGCAATCACGAACATGCCGATCGTGGTCGCCAGCAGCCAGCGCCAATGGCGATCATTGGATTTCTTTAGATTATTTCTCAACGGTTGCAGCAGCGAGACGTTACTGGCCGATTGTTCGTGCAACACCATACCGATGCGCAAGCCGCCGACGCGCTTTCCGCCTTGCATGACCGGCGCGGCGATATCCAGTAGTTTTTCATTCCATTGCGATACTATTTTATTTTCGCCGACGGCAGAACTTACGATACCTGCAAGCGGATCCACCATCGGCTTGCCATTGTTGCTGCCTTCGGCAGCATCGGCAAGAATGTTGCCTTGATTATCGAAGGCAATTGCGTAAACAACGTCGTTCTGTTTTTTCAGATCCCGCAATTTCCCCTGAAGCGCCTTCGAGTCCTTCTCACGCATGGAACTCGCGATATCAAGCGCCCAGCGGCTTACCAAAGTCTCGCCTTTGCGTTTCAGGTTTCCCTGGTCGATGTTGCTCATCGCCGCTTCGGTCAATGAAACCATTTCACGATGGTTGGATTTTTCATTCATCCACAACATGGAAAAAATGATCACCACCAGCACCATCATCAATCCGAGCATGGCCAGCATTTGTCCGCGCAGACCCATGCGCAGACGCCAGCGACCCTGTTCCCGAACCAATTTCATGTTGTCAAGATTAACCGAATGGACATTATTTTTCTGTTTGTTGTTTCTGGCCGATTTTCAACATGCGCTGGGTATCGGAAAACAAACCGCGCAGTATTTTGATTTCCCGCTTGTCCATTCGGGCCCGCAAATACAGACGCCTGAGACGCGAAGTCACTATCTCCGGTGCCCGGCCCTTGTGGAAATCGACCTGCTCCATCAGCTCGCCCAGATGCCCGAAAAAACGTTCCATGTCTTCCTGAGTGGCAGGAGTTTCATCGGGTTCCTGCGCCGTCTCCGGTAACGCATCGGGCGTCGGTTCCATTGCCAGCGCGGCAATACGATATTCGTAGGCCAGCACTTGTACCGCCGCTGCCAGATTCAACGATGCATAATCGGGATTTGCCGGTATGCAGACCGTGGCGTGGCAACGCTGCAAATCTTCATTCTCCAGTCCGGTTCGTTCGCAGCCGAAAACCAAAGCCACCTTGCCGTTCCGACCGGCTTGCAGCAATTTCTCCGCCGCTGCTCGCGGCATGAATTCCGGCAACGGCACTTCACGTCTTCGCGATGAAGTACCTATGACGAAATGGCAATCAGCGACCGCATCCGCCAGGCTTTCGTGCAAAACCGCCTGTTCCAGCATATCCGTCGCACCGGCAGCGAGTGCGCTGGCCTCGGCATGCGGAAACTTGTGCGGCCTGACCAAATGCAGCTCGGACAAACCCATTGTTTTCATGGCGCGTGCTGCGGAACCGATATTTCCAGGGTGCTGGGTGCCGACCAAAACGATGCGAAGTGTGGATTTCATCATTGAAGTTTAAGGCTTTTCGAGCGACTTGAGCCAAGGCTCCATCCGCGATCTGGTATAATTCGGCCGCCGCGGCACCGACTGCGGCATGTTCTCAACAAAATCTACGTTTAGGCGGGCCTATGCAAAACCCAGTCATTACTGTCATGACCAAAGCCGC
>CAZPCE010000019.1:0-13966 GCA_964584915.1 uncultured Arenimonas sp.
CGACAGCGCCGAAAGTATTACCGTGCACGCGATGGACGTGGTTCCCGATTACGGCGCCCACCGTGACGCGATTGCGGTGCCGAGCAGCTTCGGCCATGTCGATCTGCCGGCGGTGCTGAACCAGTTGGCGCAGCGCGGCGTGAACGAGCTTCAGGTTGAAGCGGGCCCGCGACTGTCCGGTGCGTTCCTGAAGCAGGATTTGGCAGATGAAATTCTTCTTTACATCGCACCGGTTATCCTTGGCGACGCCGCAAAGCCCTTGTTTGCCGATATCAATATCGAGCAGATGAGCCAGCGCTACCATTTTTCGATAATGGAAAACACCGTTATCGGTGGCGATATCCGTTTGCTGCTGCGCAAGAAATGAGTGAGTAGAAAACCATGTTTACAGGCATCATCCAAACAGTCGGCCATGTTCGATCGCTCCAGAAAGTGGGCGGCGATGTTCGCTTGTCCATTGAAGTCAACGGCTTGCCGATGCACGACGTCGAGCTTGGCGAAAGCATCGCGGTATCGGGCGTTTGCCTGACGGTAGTGGCGTTCGACGAGCATTGTTTTGCGGCGGATGTTTCCAACGAAACCCTGTCGCGTACCACGCTGGGCAATCTGGTCGTCGGCGACAAGGTAAATCTCGAGCGCGCGTTGCAGGCAAGTTCGCGTATCGGCGGCCATTGGGTGTCGGGCCATGTCGATGGCGTCGCTTCGGTACAGAGCATTGGTGAAGATGCACGCTCGCAACGCTGGCGTTTTGCCGCCGACAAATCATTGCTTCGCTACATTGCCGAGAAAGGCTCGGTTGCCGTGAACGGCGTCAGCCTGACGGTGAATCAGGCGGATTTCGAAGGTTTCGAAGTCAATCTGGTTCCGCATACGGTCGAGCACACCAATTTTTCCGCGCTGGTGAAAAACAGCCCGGTCAATATCGAAGTCGATTTGATGGCGCGTTATGTCGAGCGCCTGATGCAATTCAACGTGGAAGAAAAGAAATGAGTTTCGCGACAATTCCGGAAGTGCTAGAAGCCATCCGCCAGGGAAAAATGGTCGTCGTCGTCGACGATGAAGATCGCGAGAACGAGGGCGACCTGATCATGGCGGCCGAACTGGTTCGGCCGACGGACATCAACTTCATGGTCACGCACGCACGCGGACTGGTCTGCTTGTCATTGACCAAACAGCGTTGCGAACAATTGCAATTGCCGTTGATGGTGACCGACAACCGTTCGCCTTATCAAACCAATTTCACGGTCAGCATCGAGGCTTCCGAAGGCGTGACCACCGGCATTTCTGCATACGACCGTGCGCATACAATTCGCACTGCGGTGAAGCCGGACGCAAAGCCTCAAAACATCACCCAGCCAGGCCATATTTTTCCCTTGATGGCGCAAGCCGGTGGCGTGCTGACGCGAAGCGGTCATACCGAAGCGGCGGCCGATTTGGCCTTGCTCGCGGGCTTGGAACCCGCCGGTGTTCTGGTCGAGATTCTCAACAGCGACGGCAGCATGGCGCGTCGTCCGGAGCTGGAAGTTTTCGCGAAAGAGCACGGCTTGCTGATTTGCAGTATCGAGGAATTGATCCGTTATCGCCTGAACACGGAACATACGGTGGAACGCGTCGATGCACGCACCATCACGACCGAGCACGGCGAATTCAATCTGGTCACCTATCGCGACAAGATCAGCCGCGACATCCATTTTGCGCTGGTGCGTGGCGAAGTGAATGCCGAAACACCAACGCTGGTGCGCGTACATGTCAAGAATCCGTTGACCGATGTACTGCATTGGCAGCGCGAAGATCTGGCAGTGAGCGCACACCAGGCGATGGCGATGATCGCGAAAGAAAATGCCGGCGTGCTGGTCGTGTTGTCGGAGCCGATGTCTTCCGAGCAATTGCTGGAGCAGATCACGGAACAGGATGGCCATGCCGCGACCAAGATCAAGCAGTGGCGCCAGAACGGTGCGGGGGCGCAAATTCTCGCGGATTTGGGGCTTTCCAAGCTGCGCGTGCTCGGCACGCCTCGGCGACAGGTGGCTTTGGCGGGTTATGGGCTGGAAGTTATCGAGTATGTGAGCCCGGCACGGTAAACTATGCGTCTGCTCAAGCGATAAGCGAAAACCATGTCCCTCATTGAAGCCGATCTCCGCGTCGATAGCCGCTGCAAAATAGCGGTATTGGCGAGTCGCTGGAACCCGAGTATCACCGACACACTCGTGGTGGGTGCTCGCACTTGCCTGAAACAAAATGGTCTGGCGGATGAACAGATCGACGTCGTGAGGGTGCCCGGCGCCTGGGAAATTCCGATCGCGGCCAATGCACTGGCGGGCAGCAAAAAATACCATGCGATCATCGCGCTCGGTTGCGTCGTTCGCGGCGATACACGCCACTACGAACACGTGGCCGATGAATGCGCTCGCGGCTTGATGGATGTGGCGCTGAAATTCAATATTCCGGTTTGCAACGGCGTGTTGGCGGTCGAAGACTACGCGCATGCGCAGGCACGTGCCGGCGGTTCGGCCGGCAACAAAGGCGAGGAAGTCGCACTTGCGGCGCTGGAGATGGCAAACTTGCTCAACAAGATAAGTGAGATTCAATGATGAAACACGCTCGCACCGATGGTATCGATCCCGCCGCACGTTCGCGTTCGCGCCGTCGTGCCCTGCAAGCCGTGTACGCCTGGCAAATGTCGAACTCGCCGATAAGCAAAGTGATCGAGCAATTCCAGCACGAGCAGGATATGGAAATCGCCGATCTGAATTATTTCGAGGATCTGGTTCGCGGCGTTGCCGAACACCATGACGAACTCGACCGGCAGCTGGAAAAATATCTTGACCGCACGCTGGCGCAGGTCGATCCGATCGAGCGCGCGGTCTTGCTGATCGCCGCGTATGAATTGCGCCATCGCCCGGACGTGCCTTATCGCGTGGTGATCAACGAAGCGATCGAAACCTCGAAACGTTTCGGGGCCGACCAAGGCCACACCTACGTCAACGGCGTGCTCGACAAGGCCGCCGCCGATTGGCGAACAACGGAAATGCAGCAGAAGCGGTAATTATTCGTATGCCCGGCGAATTCGATTTGATTGATTTGATCCGCCGACGCGTAAAAACACGCAGCGACGTAACTCTGGGTATTGGCGACGATGCCGCGTTGCTGACAGTCCCCAATGACCAGTATCTCGTGGTCAGTACCGACACCCTGAATAACGGCGTGCACTTCCCGGAAGATACCGCGCCGGAAGATATCGGCTACAAATCACTCGCGGTAAATCTGAGCGATCTTGCCGCGATGGGGGCAACGCCCGCCTGGGCCAGCCTGGCCATCAGTTTGCCGGATACCAATATCGAATGGCTGGAAAAATTTCTCGACGGTTTTTTCGGGTTGGCCGATGAGCAGGGTGTTCAACTCATCGGTGGCGATACCACGCAAGGTCCACTTTCGATCACCGTGACCGCGCAGGGATTTGTTCCTAAAGACCAAGCCTTGCGTCGTGATGCCGCAAGGCAGGGCGATGAAATCTGGGTAACCGGTTCGATTGGCGATGCGGCCGGCGGGCTGGCGCAGTGGCGTGCACAAGGATTGCAGTCGGCCAAGTTGCGGCATCGCCTGGATCGACCGACACCGCGGGTCAATGTCGGCATTGCGTTGCGTGGCATCGCGAATGCGGCGATTGATATCAGTGACGGATTGCTCGCCGATCTCTCGCATATATTGCTTGCCAGCAAAGTTGGCGCCGAAATCGAAGTTTGCCGCGTGCCCATGTCGAAACCACTGCTTGATCATTTTCCCGACGACCGGGAACGTTATCGCCTGCAATTAAGCGGTGGCGACGATTACGAATTATGTTTCACTGCGCCGGCGCACCAAAGCCTGGCGATTGAACAAGCACTTGCAGATTGCGATGTGGTGGGTACGGTTATCGGCCATATCGTGTCGGGATCGGAGCTGAAATGTTTCGACGAGAATGGCGAGATATTCTCGCTTGAAAAGAAAGGTTTTGAGCATTTCAGTCGCTCGATAAATTAAGATGACCACACCGCCAGACAAAGCGAACACCCGCGCATGAGCGTTCTTCCCGTTGGCACACGCCGTAGATTGATGAAGCATCCCTTCGGTTGGATCGCGGCCGGTTTCGGTGCCGGTTTTTCGCCGAAAGCGCCGGGAACGGTCGGCAGTTTGTTTGCACTGGTCCCGTGGTACTTCCTGATGCGAGATCTGCCGGTCTGGATTTATCTCGGTGTGTTGCTGGTCAGTTTCCTGATCGGTGTCTGGGCATCAAGCTGGGCGATCAAGCAGACGAAAATCGAAGATCCATCGCTGGTTGTCTGGGACGAATACGTCGGCATGTGGATGACCCTGTTCCTGGCGCCGGTTGGCTGGCCGTGGATGCTGGCGGCTTTTGCCCTTTTCCGTTTCTTCGATATCCTGAAACCCTGGCCCGTCAGCTGGGCAGACCAGAAATTGCATGGCGGTTTCGGTGCCATGCTCGATGATGCGCTTGCCGGTGTTTACGCCTTTTTATGCCTGCAGTTGGCAGCGTATTTTTTTTCGTAGGAGCGTCCTTCAGGCGCGACGAATCTGACGGTTTTTTTCGCGTCTAAAGGACGCTCCTAAGGGGCGTCCAGAATATCCGACACCCGCTTTTTCAGCTCAGGCAGCACGTCGGATTGAAACCAGGGGTTTTGCGTGAACCAGATCGTATTGCTCGGGTTCGGGTGCGGCAGCGGAAAGTAACGCGGTGCGTAATCTTCGAACGATTGCACGGTTTCGGTCAGCGATTTCTTGCGCTGCTCGCCGAGAAAATAGGCATGCGCGTAGTGGCCGACCAGAATGATCATCTTCACTTCGGTCAGCAGCGGAAATAATTTGGGATGCCAGTTCTGTGCGCATTCGGCGCGTGGCGGCAACTCACCGGAAGCACCGCGGCCGGGATAGCAAAAACCCATCGGTACGGCAGCGATATCGGCTTGCTGGTTGAATTTGTTCTTGTCGATGCCAAGCCAGTCGCGCAGGCGCATGCCGGTGGCATCGCTCCATAGTTGGCCGCTGCCTTGCACCATCGCCGATGGCGCCTGGCCCACGATCAAAAGCTTCGCCGTGTTGCTGACACGGAAGACCGGCTTGGGGCTCAATGGCAAATGTTCTTCGCAGATCCTGCAATCGCGAATTTGCTGCGAAAGCGCATCCAGTTCGGATAAAACTCGATTCATGGGGGGAGGATTTTGCCCGGATTTAAAATGCCCAGCGGATCCATGCAGCGTTTGATGTCGCGCATGAGGGCGAGGGTGGGTGCATCGATGGCATGCGTCATGAAATCCCGCTTTGCTAGTCCGATACCGTGTTCACCCGATAATTGCCCGCCCAAACCGGTAGTGCAAGTAAACACTTGTGACATTGCCGCCATGGCGCGTTCAGATTCGGCTTCATCTTCCTTGTCGAACAGGATATTGACGTGAACATTGCCGTTGCCAATATGGCCGAAACACACGATTTTCAGTGCCTGTTGTTTGGCAATCGCGGCCACTTGCCGACACAGGGCCGGCACTTGCGATACCGGCACCACCACGTCCTCGTTTATCTTGCCCGAGCTGATGGTTCGCAATAGCGGCGATAGCGCTTTTCGCGCAGCCATCAGCTCGTTGATTTCATCCTGATTGCCTGCGGCGCGGATTTCGACACAGCCTTCATTGCGTGCGACAAATTCCAGTGTCGACAAGGCATGAGGAAGCGTCTCGCTATCGCCATCGGCTTCGACAATAAGCATCGCGCCACACGGCATTAGTTCGACACCTGCCTGTTCGCGCACAAGACGCACGCATTCGCCGTCGAGAAATTCCAGCATCGATGGAATAACCGGTTGCGACATGATATCGGCGACCGCCTGCGCGGCGCTTTCTACATCGCGATACAGCGCGCGCAGAATCTGTCGCTGCATGGGTATCGCGCTCAGCTTCAAACTCGCTTCGACAATCAGCCCCAGCGTGCCTTCCGAACCGATCAGCAAACGTGATAAATCATAGCCACTGGAGGATTTGGTGACTGCGGCACCGCAATGGACAAGATCACCGGTGCCGGTGATGGCGGTCACTGCCAGAACATTGTCGCGGCTGGCACCGTATTTCACCGCGCGCGGCCCTCCGGCATTGCAGGCAAGATTGCCGCCGATGCTCGAATAAGCTGCGCTGGTAGGGTCGGGTGGCCAAAACAGTCCAAGCGATTTCAATGCCGTTTGCAAATCACCATTCAAGACGCCCGGTTCGACGATGGCGACGCGATCACCGGCACGAATTTCCAGAATGCGGTTCATGCGTTCGAAACTGACCACGATGCCGCCTTCAATTGGCACCGAAGCACCGGTGGTATTGGTGCCGCGGCCACGCGCCACGATGGGTGTCTGGTATTCGCGGCACAGTTGAACCAGTGCCTGGACTTGTTCCTTCGTTGTCGGCAACACCACCGCTTGCGGCATCGCTTGCCGGCGCGAGTTGTCGTAGCCGTAAGCCAGACATTCGGCTACATCGAACAAACAGGTGTCGGCGGGAAATATTTCCCGCAGGCGTTTTTGCAGGGTTTCATCCAGCGGTTTCATCTAGCGGTCATCCAGATGGAAAGCCGATTTTATCCAGTCGAAACGGAAGGCATCCTGATGCCAATCAACGGCCACAACGTCAAAACGACAGCCGGCATTCGCCCATTGTTTGTGGCTTGAAAGCCAGGCCTGCGCCGCGTTTGCCATCTTTTTTTGTTTGGACAAAGTGACCGACTCGATCCCGCCGCCGAAATTCTGATTGCGACGAAAGCGGACTTCAACGAAAACCAGTTCCTTGCCGTCCTGCATCAGTAAATCAATCTCGCCGAACGGGTAACGGATATTGCGTTCGACCAGTTTTAATTGTTTCGACGATAAAAACTCGCAAGCGGCCTGCTCTGCGTTTTCACCCGCAACAAGATGCTCCGCCTTGCTCATGGATTACCGGGCGGGGACGCGAGGACGCCCACCGCTGAAAACCGCCCAGGAAGGATCACGTTGCACATTGCCCATGCTGTCGACACGCAAATTGCCGGTCGCGCCCGCCAGCATGAAACCGGCGTCTTTTTGCAGACGATCAAGATACGCGCTGAGCTGCCAGGCATCGGCACCGAAGGCGAACAGGCGCTGAGCCGGCCCGCGAATGCTTGGCATGGTCTTGGCAACGCTATCGGCATTTCCCAAGGCACCGTATTGATTAAGCAACCAAGGCAGTTCCGGCATTTCGATGCCATCAAGCACAATGTCTTGCGACGCATTGGCACCGTTGAGAACCAAGGATGCCGCCAGTTTTGGCGTAACAGCCAGGCTCGAAGTTTTCAGCTGCGTCATCAAGACGCGCGCTTGCGGCGCTTTCAGTGCGATGTAAATAGCCGATGCGTTTGCATTGTTGCCGCTCAGCAGGGCGGTAATTTTTGCCGGCAAGTCGATCGCTTCGCCTTCAAGGAAATGTTCGGCGACAACTTGCCCGCCGCGTATTTTGTATTGATCCTTGAAAGCGGAAACCGTGCGTTGGGCAGTATCGTCGCGCTGGGTGAAAACGATCACCGACATTTGATTGCGATTGGCGAAACGGTCTGCCGAAATCCAGCCTTCTTCGTCGGGCGAAAGCGCAAAACTCAGATTGCCGGGTGCGGGAGGATTTTGTCCGCGATTCAAGAACAAGACGGGCACAGTGATGTCGGCCTGGTTCGAAACCGCATTCACTTCGTCACGCGTCAGCGGGCCGACAATCATTTGCGCACCTTCGGCAATCGCCTTGTTCGCCGCGTTTTTTGCCCCTTCGGCACTGCCGGCGGTATCGTAAAAATTGACGCGCGGACGACGGCGGTTTTCGGCGTAGTACTGGCTTAAAAATCCGTCGCGAACCGCAATGCCGGCACCGGCGGAATTGCCCGACAACGGCAGCAACACGGCGAGTTGATTCGGTGGGCGGTAACCATCGCTTTCGGCGGGCGGGAATGCATTGCTGCGATCGTTCGACATCGCACTTGCGACGGGCATCGGCAAGGGCATGCCGCGTTTTTTCAGTTCACGTGCAGCATAGGCATAGAACGGTTCGCTCGCCGACAGGCCGGCGCTTTTTTGTGCGAGTTCTGCGGCAGGCACCAAACCCAGCAAGCGTTCGATATTGCGGCCGGCGGCGGCACGTTCTTTCGGCTTCATGCCGTCCATCAACCAGATTTGTTCGCCGGCGACATCGAACTTCAAGCCGGCGGCATCGAATGCACGATAGCGGTCGGTATGCCAGCGGCTGCGTTCGTTGCCCGGGACCGAGTCACGACGCTGATTCAAGAATGCAATTGCTTCGCTCCCGCGTTTGTCGTCCAGCAAAAATTCGGCATTCAACAAGTCATGCAGGAAGGCCACGTCGCCGGACAATTTTTTTCTCGGGATGGGCGCAATCAAATTCCTGGCCTTGTTGTCATCGCCCGCCAGTTTCCAGGCATTCGCCGCGCGCACCAAGGCGGCGTCGTGTGGATAGCCTTTTGACATGGTGGCATCCGATTCATACGCGAGCGCGGCTTCACGGAATTTACCTTCACTGATCAACTGCTCGGCAGCTGCATTTGCGGGCGTACTCGTCGGTGCGGTGCTCACGGTAGCGCAAGCGGAAATCAGGAGAATGGCAAGAGCGGGGGCTAATAATTTGAAACGCATAAGGTAAATCCGAAGGTTGACGGTAAGATGATACCTGCTGATGAGGGAGAAGGCGGCATGGCGGCAGTAAAATCCGGCACTTTGTACGTGGTGGCGACCCCGATTGGCAACTTGTCGGACATTTCCGAGCGGGCAAGGGAAGTGCTGGCCGGGGTCTCGGCCATTTGCGCGGAAGACACCCGGCATACCAAGTCTTTATTGCAGGCATTCGGTATCGAAAAGCCGTTGATTGCGCTGCATGAACATAATGAAGGCGATATCGCCTGGAAACTGGTCGAGCGCCTGAAAACCGGCGATAGCCTGGCGTTGGTGTCCGATGCCGGAACTCCTTTGGTATCGGATCCAGGCTATCGACTCGTGCGCGAAGTGCGCGCGGCCGGATTTGCCGTCAGTCCGGTTCCCGGGGCCTGCGCGGCGATTGCGGCGCTGTCGGTGGCTGGCATTCCAAGCGATCGGTTTTGTTTCGAGGGCTTTTTGCCGGCGAAATCGTCGGGTCGGCGCGAACGCCTGCAAAATCTGGCGCGCGAACCGCGTACTTTGGTGTTTTACGAAAGTTCGCACCGCATCGACGAATCGCTGGCGGATTTTGTTGCCATTTTCGGCGCCGAACGCGAAGCGGTGATCGGTCGCGAACTGACCAAGCTATTCGAAACCGTATTGGGCGATACGCTTGGGAGCCTGCTGGAAAAAGTGCAGCAGGACGAAAACCAGCGCAAAGGCGAGTTCGTGATCATCGTGCGCGGTTGCGAAGACGATACCGGCGTCGCGCTGGCCGAAGGACAAAGGCTGTACTCCAAGCTGGTCGAACACATGAAGCCTTCGCAGGCGGCCAAACTGGCGGCGGAGCTGAGCGGCGCGCCCAGGAAAGCGCTGTATGGCGGGGAAGCCTCGTAACCCTTTCGGAACCTTTGGTGCGTTGACCGATCACACTTCAAACAAAACCCGAGGGTGCGGCCATGAACCACAAACGAATCATCCTTGCTGCAGTGTGTTCGGTTTTTACTGCGCTCGCATCGGCGCAAGAATCCAGCCCTGTCGTCAATCCCGCCATCGACATGCCGGCGTATCTGCAAGTTGCGCAGGAAGCGGCAACACATCGCGAAACCCACCGCGTGACGGAAGCGGAATTCATCGCGATGAGCCGAGAACCGAACACGATAATTCTCGATGCGCGCAGTGCTGAAAAATACGCCGAGCTGCATATCAAGAAAGCGGTGAATCTAAGTTTCCCGGATATCACCGTCGACAGTCTTGCGGAATTGTTTCCCGATAAAAACGTTCGCATCCTGATTTATTGCAACAACAATTTCAGTAATGCTCCGAAGCCCTTCCCGACCAAGCGTGCTGACGCTTCATTGAATATCTCGACCTACATCAGTCTTTATAGTTACGGCTACAAAAACGTGTACGAACTGGGTCCCTTGATCGAGATCGAAAAGTCGAAGTTGAAATTCGTCTCTGACAAAAAATAAATCGGCTGTGAATTACAGATATTTGAAGCCGGAAAAATCGCGTTGGTAGCTGCTCGAGCGGGCATAACCGCTGCTACGGCCATAACCGGTGCCGACATTGCGGGTTTGCGGTTGCGGCGCCGGGTTTGCTTTAGCGGCAGCTGTTTTTGGGGTGGTGTTTGATTGGGTAGCCATGTGAATGTCTCCGTGAGTTGGTGTGCTGGTAATCTACCACACCAAAGCAGAAACAAAATAGGCCATAAGTCATGCAGCTGCTATTTTCCAAGTAAGCCATTGATTTTAATGAAAGTGGCGGAGTCGATCATTAAGCCGGGTTCTGTCTAAGACAACCATTCCTCTAGGCTTTGCATCACTGCAAAGCTCAAGCAGCGCACCCGTGTGCGAATCGAGCCAATTCATAGCACACCTATTTGGCCTTGCTCCAAGTGGGGTTTACCGTGCCCTGCGGCGTTAGCCCCGCAGGCGGTGGGCTCTTACTCCACCGGTTCGCCCTTACCACGCATGTTCGCCTCATTGCTGGGGCGGCACCGTTCGGCGGTATATTTTCTGTTGCACTAGCCGTCGACTCACGTCGCCCAGGCGTTACCTGGCACTTTGCTCTATGGAGCCCGGACTTTCCTCGGCACGGTCGAGCCGTGACGCGGTTGTCTTGACCGACTCCGCCGTGCGCATTGTCGCATAGGACACTTGAAACCCCGATTTTTGTCGGGTTTTTCCGCAAAAGCAGGCCAATCAAGCCAAGAGATCCCATTTTTTTGCGCAGGTTTGCGGCAATAAGAGCGATAAAGCCCCCTAAACCAGGGCGTTTAGCTTTGCATAGCAGGCCACAGTTTTGATAATAAATTTTCAGGTTTTTCTGTAAAAACAACACTTACCAAACGACAGTTAAACCATTGTCTGAACAGTGGCGCAACATGTTGATTCTCCTAGACAAATTCATTGGATTTTTTGCTTGACACGTCATCTTCACAGGCATAACGTGGGCAGACGTGGAAAAACAATGAATTTTGTGGGGAATTGTGGAAATGTTTCAGGGCGAAACCGCTGTCACGCTGGATGACAAGGGACGATTGGCGATTCCAACCGCCTTCCGTGACCTCGTTTCGCGTGCAGGAAACCGCCTGGTCATTACCTATAACCCCTATGAAAGTGGTTGTTTGTGGTTATACCCGGAAAAAGCCTGGGAAGCCGTTCGCGATCAAGTCAATGCCTTGCCGAATGCCAAGCGCGTTCATCGCAATCTGCAATTGAAACTGGTCGGTGCCGCGACGTTCGTCGAGCCTGACGGCAACGGAAGAATTTTGATGCCCGGCAGTCATCGCAATGCGGTGGGCATCGAGAAAAAAGCGGTTTTGTTGGGAATGGGAAATAAATTCGAATTGTGGAGCGAGCTGGCTCACATCGAACAAATCCGTCAATCGATTTCGGATGACGATTTGAGCGACGACATGCTCGATTTGAGGTTGTAGTCGTGATGGCAAGGGTGTCAGGGATGACGCAGAACCCAGGCCATCTTCCAGTGATGTTCACGCAGGCGATGGAAGGTCTGCGGGTGCTCAAGGATGGCAGGTATCTGGATGGCACGTTTGGTCGTGGTGGCCATGCGCGTGGTGTGTTGGACCGGCTTGGGCCGGAAGGAAAATTGTTGGTAATGGACAAAGACCCTGTTGCGATTGCGTGCGCCGCCGAGCTGCAAGCGGAAGACGCCCGTGTCGCCGTGTATCAGGGTTCGTTTGCGGACTTGTCACATTGGAGCGAAACCGCCGAGGGCCTGGATGGCGTGCTGTTTGACCTCGGCGTCTCTTCCCCGCAGTTGGACGTGGCGGAGCGTGGATTCAGTTTTAGAAATGATGGTCCCCTCGACATGCGCATGGACAATCTCTCGGGCCAAAGCGCCGCTGATTGGCTTGCACATGCTTCGGAAAAAGAAATCGCCGACGTATTGTGGCAGTACGGCGAAGAAAAACTCAGCCGGAAAATCGCCCGGACAATTGTTGAACGTCGCACCGAGACGCCATTGCAGCGTACCGCGCAATTGGCCGAATTGATCGCATCGGTCGTCGGTCGTGGTGACGGAAAAATACATCCCGCTACGCGCAGCTTTCAAGCCATTCGCATTTTCATCAATCGCGAACTCGAGGATCTTGAGCTCGGTTTGGAAGCGGCTTACGCAAAACTGAAAGTCGGCGGTCGTCTCGCGGTGATCAGTTTCCATTCGCTGGAAGATCGCATCGTCAAGCAATTCATCGCCAAGTACGCCAAAGCACCGGCGGGAAATCGCCGCATGCCGATCGAAGTGGAATTCACTGCGAGCTTGAAAGATATCGGCGGCGCGATGCGTGCAAACGACGAAGAAACAAAAATCAATCCGCGCTCACGCAGTGCGGTCTTGCGCGTGGCGGAAAAGCTATGAGCCCGCGTCATTTCATGATCGCATTGCTGGTTGTGGCCACCGTGATTTCGGGCGTGGGTGTTGTCTATTCGCGCCACAAGCATCGCCAGGCCTATGTCGAACTGTCGCGCCTGGAAAAACAGCGCGATGAATTGAATATCGAATTTTCGCGATTGCAACTGGAGCAGGCGACCTGGTCGGAAACCAACCGCATTGAGCAAATCGCGACGGAACGTCTGGGCATGAGCTTTCCACAGGATGTGGATGTCGTGTTGGTGCGCCCATGAAACTGAAAGCGCGCGCCTACAATCCAAGGATCCGGTTGCAGATCCTCGCTGCGTGTTTTGCTGTCTTTGCCGTGTTGCTGGTAGTCCGTGTTGCATGGATGCAACTGGCTCATCCCGATTTCTACCAGCAGCAGGGCAATGCAAGATTCCTGCGCGAGCTGCCGATCGCAACCTCGCGCGGCATGATCGTCGACAGAAACGGCGAGCCGTTGGCCGTTTCGACGCCGGTGGAATCGGTGTGGGCGAATCCGAAGGAGTTGTTGCAGGCGCCCGAAAGAATGCCCGAGTTGGCGCAGGCGCTGGGAATTCCACGCGACGTGTTGACTCAGCGCATCGCGCAAAAAGCGAAAAAGGAATTCGTCTATTTGCGACGACATATCAATCCCGACGATGCGCAGGCAGTGGTTGCCCTGAAAATTCCCGGCGTTTATTCGACCCGGGAATTTCGCCGTTTCTATCCGCATGGTGAAGTGATGGCGCATGTGCTCGGATTCACCAACGTCGACGATCTGGGTCAGGAAGGTCTCGAGCTGGCGTTCGATGATTGGCTCACCGGCAAGCCGGGCTCGCAAAAAATCATCCGTGACGGCAGCGGCCATATCGTCGAAAAAGTCGATCTGATCCGGGAAGCTCAGCCGGGCAAGGATCTCGCGCTTTCGATCGACCGCCGCATTCAATACCTTGCTTATCGCGAACTGAAATCCGCATTGATCAATGCGCAGGCGCGTAGCGGCTCCGCGGTCGTTATCGACATCAAGACCGGCGAAATTCTCGCGATGGTGAACCAGCCGTCGTACAACCCGAATTCCCGTGCATCGTCATCGCCTTATCTGCATCGCAATCGTGCGGTAACCGACGTGATCGAGCCCGGCTCCGTGATCAAGTCGATTACCGTCGCGGCAGCGCTTGAAAACGGCGTCGATCCCAACATCAGGATCGATACCAATCCCGGCATCATGACGCTCGACAAATATTCGATTCGCGATACCACCAACCACGGCGTCGTTTCGCTGGAAGGCTTGTTGCAGATGTCGTCGAATATCGGCGCCGCAAAACTCGCCCAGAACATGAGCAACGCGCACCTGTACGACGTGTTGCATCGTTTCGGTTACGGACAGTCGACCAACAGCGG
>CAZPCE010000019.1:13976-22946 GCA_964584915.1 uncultured Arenimonas sp.
TTAGGCCGCATAATCCTCGGCCGCCGTTCTGGTCTGTCCCTGACCGGAGCCTGCTGCGGTCGACGGCAAAAAATGGCCAGAAATGAAAACGTCCGAATCGGGTTGAATCCCGGTTCGGGCTTTCCGGGCGAATCGGCCGGCGTGTTGTCGCCGCCGCGCAATTGGGGGCCGGTTGAAAAAGCGACTATTTCCTACGGTTACGGCTTGTCTGTTACGCCGCTGCAAATCGCGCAGGCCTATGCGACCTTGGCAAACCACGGTCGGATGATGCCGCCGACTTTCGTAAAGGCGCAAGAACAAAAAACCGGGACCCAGGTGATGGATCCGGCGATTGCCGACGAAGTATTGGCGATGCTCGAATCGGTCACCAATCCGGGCGGCACGGCGCAACGGGCCGCCATTACCGGCTATCGCGTCGGCGGCAAGACCGGGACTTCCCGAAAATTCAATGCCGGTGGTTACAGTAAGCGGCATATTTCGCTGTTTGCCGGTGTGGTTCCGTTGACTGATCCGAAATTCGCGATGGTGGTCGTGATCAACGAGCCGGCGGGTCATGACTACTACGGCGGCCTGGTTTCCGCGCCTGTCTTTCACAACGTGATGGAAGGCGCGCTGCGTTTGATGGATGTGCCGCCGGACAATGTTGCGGCTTGGTACGACACAAAAAAACCTGTGCAGGCTGCGGCTTCGGTGCCTGCTCCCATCGCGGCGCTTGCGCCAGTGGCGGCGGATGAAGAAATTGCACCCGACGATGCAACCGTTCCGGGGGCGCAACCATGAGTGCGGTCCACGGCATGCCATTGCATGATTTGCTGGCCGGGCAGGTTCCTGCGCTGCCGTCGATTAATCCGATCATCAGGGGCATGGGCGTTGATAGTCGCGCATTGAAAAAAGACGATGTGTTCATTGCACTGTCGGGCGCGACCACGCACGGACTGAAATTCGCGAAACATGCAGCGGAAGTCGGTGTTGCGGCCATCCTGTATGAAACTCCGGCGCCGGAAGGTTTCGTCGAATCGGACAATGTGATCGCGGTGCCGGCCTTGCGCAGAAAATGCGGCGTGATCGCCAACCGTTTTTACGGAAAGCCCTCGGAGTCGCTTGAAATGATCGGCGTTACCGGCACCAACGGTAAAACATCGACGGTGCAATTGATCGCGCAGGCCTTGACTCTCGGCGGTGCGGTCGCCGGAACCATCGGTACCTTGGGCGCCGGGTTGTATGGAAAATTGGTCGAAGGCGAACGCACCACGCCCGACGTTATTGCCGTGCACGGCTTTCTGGCCGACATGCGCGATGCCGGTGCAAGCCACGTCGCGATGGAAGTTTCATCGCATGCGCTTGAACAGGGACGCGTCGACGCCGTGGCGTTCGATGTTGCCGTGTTCACCAACCTGACGCGTGATCATCTCGATTATCACGCCACGATGGAAGCCTATGGCGAAGCCAAGGCGAAATTATTTTCCTGGCCGACATTGTCGGCCGCCGTGATCAATTTTGATGATGCGTTTTCGGAAGTGTTGGTCGAAATGCTGGCGGGTGCCGTGAACCTGATCGCATTGAGTTCTCGCGGTCACGACCAGGCAAATTTGCAGGCAAGAAACGTTCGATTGCATGCCGGCGGCATTTCATTCGATCTATGTCTCGATGCGAAAACCATGGCAGTGAAATCGCCTTTGCTTGGAAGGTTCAATGTCGATAACTTGCTGGCGGTCGCCGGCAGTCTGATCGCGCTGGATTGGCCGCTGGAAAAAATTGCCGAAGTGTTGCCGAAGCTTTCACCCGTTGGCGGTCGCATGAGCCGTGTCGGCGGCGAGAACGGTAAGCCGTTGGTCGTCGTCGATTACGCGCATACGCCGGATGCACTCGAACAAGCACTGGCAAATTTGCGTTCGCATACTGAAGGCAAACTCATTTGCGTGTTCGGTTGCGGTGGCGATCGTGACAAGGGCAAGCGTCCGGTGATGGCCGCGATTGCCGAACGCGGTGCCGATGTCGTGATCGTGACCGATGATAATCCGCGCACTGAAAACGGCGATGCGATCGTGCAGGACATCCAGGCGGGTTTTTCGCATTTGTCGCGTGCATTGGTTCAGCGTGATCGCGCCAAGGCCATTAGCGCCGCGATTAGGCAGGCGGACAGCACGGACGTGGTGCTGATCGCGGGAAAAGGCCACGAGACTTACCAGGAAGTGTACGGCATCAAAACGCCGTTCGATGACCTGGTGCAGGCGCGTCGGAACCTGGGAGAAGAGGAATGAAGCCGGTGCTGCTTTCGCAGATTGCAGAATGGTGCGAAGCGCGCTTGATCGGTGACGATTTGAGTGTTTCACACGTCAGCACCGATACGCGCGCTTTGATGCAAGGCAGTTTGTTCGTTGCGTTGCGCGGCGAAAATTTCGATGCGCATGATTTCATCGCCAATGCGGAGCAGGCTGGTGCAGCGGCAGTACTGGTGTCGCGTCCGGTGGAAACATTGCTGCCGCAAATCATTTGCTCCGATACGCAGGAAGCTTTGGCGGAATTTGCCGCCGGCATGCAGCAAGGCCGCAAGACGGTGGTCGTCGCGCTGACCGGCAGCAATGGAAAAACATCGGTAAAGAATCTGATTACCGAAATCCTGAGCCGCACCGGCCGTACCTATTCCACGCCCGGCAATCGCAATAACGAAATCGGATTGCCGATGGCGGTTCTGGAAGCGCCCGAAGACGCCGAATTCGCGGTTTACGAAATGGGAGCAGGCAAGCCAGGCGACATCGCGTATTTGTGCAGCATCGTTGCGCCGCAGGTATCGGTGATTAACAACATTGGTCCCGCACATCTGGAAAGGATGGGCAGTTTGTTCGGCATTGCCGAAACCAAGGGCGCAATTTACGAGGCCCTTTCAGATGATGGCGTCGCCGTGATCAATGCCGACGATGCCTTCGCTCCGTATTTTGCGCAGCGTGTCGGTCACCGCCGGATTTTCCGCTACGGCATTGAAAACGATGCCGACATTCGCGCTATCAATATCCAATTACGTGGCGAGCATTCGGTTTTCGAATTGCACACGCCGGCCGGAAAGCAAACGATCAGGCTCGCATTGCCGGGTCGGCACAATGTAATGAATGCGCTCGCGGCAACAGGACTTGCGCTTGGTGCCGGTGCGCATTTCGACGCCATCGTGCAGGGTTTGCAAAACGCCGCGCCAGTGAAGGGCAGGCAAATTTCGCATGTGCTCGATAACGAAGCCGTGCTGATCGACGACAGTTACAACGCCAATCCGGGTTCGGTGGCCGCCGCGATTCAAACGCTTGCGCAAAACAGGATCGGCAGCTGGCTGGTGCTCGGGAACATGGCGGAGCTGGGCGACAACGCTGCCGAGCTGCATGCCGAAATCGGTGCGCTCGCAAAGAAATCCGGAATTGAAAAATGCTGGACCGTCGGCGAACTGGCAAAACACGCCAGTGCCGCATTCGGTGCCGATGCACGCCATTTCGAAAACAAGGTTGCGCTAAGCGAAGCCCTGATTCACGAACTGCATGTCGGCGTGCGTTGTCTGGTCAAGGGGTCGCGCTCGAGTGCGATGGATGAAGTAGTGAGAGCCGTCTTGAAAGAATTAAAACAAGAAAAACAATCGGAAATTCCGGGGGGAACTTCTCATGCTGCTTGAGCTGGCACGTTGGCTACAGGGTTTTGCGCGCTTCTTTGCACTATTCGATTACCTGACCATGCGCGCCATTCTGGGTGCGCTGACCGCTTTGGCGTTTTCGCTCTGGTGGGGTCCGTCCGTCATTGCGCGTCTTGCGAAATTGAAGGGCGGGCAGCCGATTCGTACCGACGGCCCGGAAACGCATTTCAAGAAAGCCGGTACGCCGACAATGGGCGGCATGCTGATTTTGCTCAGCCTCGGCGCATCCACCTTGCTATGGGCGGATTTGCGCAACCGTTATGTCTGGATTGTGCTCGGCGTGCTTGTCACGTTCGGCATGATCGGCTGGATGGACGATTGGATCAAGATCGTGAAACGCGATCCGAACGGTTTGAAATCGCGTCATAAATACGCTTTGCAATCATTGTTCGGTTTGATCGCGGCACTGGTGCTCTTCTATACCCAGGACGCGGCATCGAACACGACTCTGTATTTGCCACTGCTGAAAAGCGTCGCGATTCCAATGGGCGCCATGTTCATCGTGCTGGCGTATTTCTGGATCGTCGGTTTTTCGAATGCGGTAAATCTGACCGATGGTCTCGACGGATTGGCGATCATGCCGACGGTAATGGTGGCGGCCGGTCTCGGTATTTTCGCGTATGCGTCGGGTAACTCGGTGTTCTCGCAATATCTGCAAATTCCCGCGGTTCCCGGTGCCGGTGAACTTGCGATTGTCTGCGCTGCGATTGCCGGTGCAGGGCTTGGCTTTTTATGGTTCAACACCTATCCGGCAATGGTGTTCATGGGGGATATTGGCGCGTTGGCTTTGGGCGCAGCGCTCGGCACTATTGCGGTCATCGTTCGCCAGGAAGCCATTCTGGTCGTGATGGGCGGTATTTTCGTGATCGAAACACTATCGGTGATGATCCAGGTCGCCAGTTTCAAGTTGACCGGTAAGCGCGTATTCCGCATGGCGCCGATCCACCATCATTTCGAATTGAAAGGCTGGCCGGAGCCGCGCGTGATCGTGCGCTTCTGGATTATCTCTTTCATTCTCGTCCTGATCAGCCTCGCGACATTGAAGGTGCGCTGATATGGCATTCCTTCCCGATCGCGCCAAGCAGGCATTGAAGTTCGACGAGCTCAACGGACAGTTTGATCCGTGGCTGGTCGCTATCTCGCTCGCGCTTGCATGCATCGGCGTGGTGATGGTGGCATCGAGTTCGATGCCCTATGCCGTAAACAACCATATGGGCGAGTTTCATTATCTGACGCGCCATATCGCATTTCTTGTCGTGGGTTCGGCGATGGCGCTGGCGATCATGAAGTCCGATTTGAAGACGATAGAAACCCATAGCCATACCTTGCTGTTGCTTTGCGTATTCCTGCTTGCCCTCGTGATGCTGCCGCATATCGGCAAATCGGTGAACGGCGCACGACGCTGGATCAATCTTGGCTTGTTCAGCTTTCAACCGGTTGAGGCAGTGAAGATTCTATTCATCGTCTGGTTGGCGAGTTATCTGGTGCGTTTTCGCGATGTCATCGGTCATCAATGGAAAGCCTTGCTGAAACCGCTTGGCGTGGCCATTTTCCTCGTGTGCATGATGCTTGTCGGCAAGGATTTCGGTTCCTCGATGCTGTTGCTGGCCATTGCCCTCGGCATGGCGTATCTGGCGGGCGCAAGATTGCAGCATCTGAGTTTTCTGGTGCTGGCCGGATTGCCGTTCATCATCGCCGCGATTGTTTTCGAGCCCTATCGCGTGCAGCGACTGACGTCTTTCAGCAACCCCTGGAAAGATCCGTTCGATAGCGGTTTCCAACTGGTGCAGGCATTGATCGCAATCGGACGTGGCGAATTTTTCGGCGTCGGACTTGGCGGCAGCGTATTGAAACTGGATTATTTGCCCGAAGCGCATACCGATTTTATTTTCTCGGTGCTTGCGGAAGAACTTGGCTTCGTCGGAGTTTGCGCCGTGATCATCCTGTTCGCCGCATTTACCTGGCGCGCGTTCAATATCGGCATGCGTTGCCTGGATCGCAGCCGGCCCTTCAGTGCTTACTGCGCTTTCGGCATCGGTATCTGGATCGCATTGCAAAGCATGATCTCGATGGGCGTGAACATGGGTGTGCTGCCTACCAAGGGCTTGACCTTGCCCTTGATTTCATCCGGCGGCTCCAGCGTTTTGATGACCTGCGTAGCGATCGGTTTGCTGTTGCGGATCAGCTATGAATTGTCCTGTGCGGAACGCACGGTCAATCTGCGTCGCAACGAAGGATTGATGACATCGCCGCGTTCGGAATACGACGAAGACGTTACATCGCCACGTGCAGTCACTTTGCCGGTAACGGCGAATTTGCCGCGTACCGCCCGCGAGCGTCTGGAACCGAAGTGGGGTTCACGCGCATGAGTTCGATGAACACGGCTCCCGTGATGATTCTTGCTGGCGGTACCGGCGGCCATATTTTCCCCGGGCTCGCGGTCGCCAATGAATTGCGAGCGCGTTCGGTGCCGGTTATCTGGCTAGGTTCCGACGGCGGCATGGAAACGCGTCTCGTGCCGCAACACCAGATCGCGATTGAAACCATCGCCGTGCGCGGTCTGCGCGGCAAAGGCGTGACGGGTTTGCTTGCCGCACCGTTTGTTATCCTGCGGTCGGTATTCCAGGCAATCGGCAAAGTGCGCAAACACCAACCGCGTGCCGTACTCAGCTTCGGCGGTTTTGCCGCTGGCCCTGCCGGTCTAGCAGCGTGGATTTTGCGCAAGCCGCTGTTGGTGCATGAAGCAAATCGTGCGCCGGGTTTTACCAATCGCGTGCTGGCGAAAGTGGCGAATCGCGTGCTTTGCGGATTTCCCGATAGTTTCAATAATGTACCTAACGATGTTGTCGGCAATCCGGTACGTCCGGAAATTGCGGCAATTCCCGCACCGGAACAACGCCTGGCGAAGCGTTCCGGCGCAATTCGCTTATTGGTCCTTGGCGGTAGCCAAGGTGCACGCGCAATCAATGCCGCGGTGCCGAAAGTGATTGCGGCGATGAAAAACAAAGTCGAATTCGAGGTTCGTCACCAGTGCGGTGAAAAAATGCTGGCCGATGCCAAACAATCCTACGAAGCAGCCGGCGTAACGGCGAGTGTCGAAGCCTTCATCCAGGATATGGCGGCCGCTTATGGTTGGGCTGATCTCGTGATTGGCCGCGCCGGTGCATTGACGGTGGCGGAGTTATGCGCGGCCGGTGTCGGAAGCATTCTGATTCCGTTTCCTGGTGCGGTGGATGATCATCAGGCACGCAACGCGCAATATCTCAAAGAATGCGGCGCCGGCAATTGGCTTCGTCAAACCGAAACGCTGGAACACGACTTGCAGCAATTACTAGGCGAGTTTTGCGAAGACCGGAATTTTCTGATGCAACTGGCGGTTTCCGCCCGCAAAGCGGCATTGCCCGACGCCACCAAAGACGTGGCCGATATCGTGTTGTCGGAGGCTAAAGCATGATGCGCCATCGTTTCCAGCAAACAGGGGATTTGGCCAAGGCCTTTCCTCGCATCCATTTCGTCGGTATCGGCGGTGTTGGCATGAGCGGCATTGCCGAAGTCATGTTGACGCTTGGCTACAAAGTGTCCGGTTCGGATCAAAACGAATCGGCAGCCACGCGCCGTCTGGTCAGCATGGGTGCGAAAGTCATGCGCGGCCATGCTGCGAGCAATATCGAAGATGTCGATTGTGTTGTGGTGTCGAGTGCGATCAAGGCCGACAATCCAGAATTGCAGCAAGCCCATGCGCAACAGATTCCGGTGGTGCCGCGCGCCGAAATGTTGGCGGAATTGATGCGCTTCAAGCGTGGCATCGCGATCGCAGGCACGCACGGAAAGACCACGACGACGTCCCTGACCGCCAGCGTTTTGTTCGAAGGCAATCTGGATCCGACATTCGTGATCGGCGGGCAGTTGTTGAGTGCCGGTGCCAACGCAAAGCTCGGCACCAGCCAGTGGCTTGTGGCAGAAGCCGATGAAAGCGACGGCAGTTTTCTGCGCCTTAATCCCCTAATCGCCGTCGTTACCAATATCGATGCCGATCATCTGGAAAACTACGGCGGCGATTTCGAGCGCGTGAAAGCCGCGTTTTCGGAATTCCTGCATCGCCTTCCTTTTTATGGTCTGGCGATCTTGTGCATCGACGATCCGCTCGTCGCCGAACTGGCGAAACAAACGCCTCGCCATACCATTCGTTACGGCCTGTCGGAACAAGCCGATGTGCGCGCAAGTAATGTCTTGCAAGACAGTGGTGCCATGCAATTCAAGCTGCATCTGCCCGATGGCAGCGAGCAGGCCGTCACCCTGAATTTGCCTGGTCAACACAATGTGTTGAATGCGCTGGCCGCAGCCGCCGTTGGTTGGCAACTCGGTGTTTCTTCCGAAGCGATTGCCAGCGCACTGAAAAAATTCCAGGGCATTGGTCGCCGTTTCAATATCAAGGGCGAACTGGATTTTGGCAATGGCAAGGCATTGGTGGTGGATGACTATGGTCATCATCCACGTGAACTGGAAGCAGTATTCGCCGCTGCCCGTGGTGGCTGGCCCGACAAGCGTCTTGTCGTGGCATTTCAGCCTCATCGTTACAGCCGTACACGCGATTTGTTCGACGATTTCGTCAGCGTGCTTTCCACTTGCGATGCCGTCGTATTGACTGAAGTCTATGCGGCCGGCGAAGCCCCGATCAACGGTGCGGATTCCAAATCGCTCGCACGCGCCATTCGTGCCCGCGGTCGTATCGATCCGGTCGTCGTAAGCAATGCACGCGAATTGGCAACGGTGTTGCCGGATGTATTACATGACGGCGATTTGCTTTTGATGATGGGTGCCGGCGACATCGGCGCAATCACGAACGACATCGCCAACAAAGGGTTTGAAGGAGCCAGACAGGCATGAAACGTATTACCGACGCGAAAGAATTTGGCCGTGTCGCCGTGTTGATGGGCGGTACCAGTTCCGAGCGTGAAGTGAGTTTGAATTCCGGTGCCAATGTGCTGGCAGCCTTGCTTGCGCGCGGCGTGGATGCTCAGCCAGTTGATGGAATTCCGGCGCTGGTCGAAGCGCTGCACCAGAAGAAATTCGATCGTGTTTTCAATATTCTGCATGGCACCAAGGGTGGCGGCGAAGACGGCATTTTGCAGGGGCTGTGCGAAGCCATGAATATTCCCTACACCGGTTCGGATGTGCTGGGTTCAGCCCTGAGTATGGACAAGATCCGCACCAAGCAAGTCTGGTTGAGTCTTGGTTTGCCAACGCCGCGTTATGTGCGCCTGAGTGTCGGCGATGATGTGCATGCCGCTGCAAAATCG
>CAZPCE010000019.1:22956-23240 GCA_964584915.1 uncultured Arenimonas sp.
CGCCTCCATTTTTAATATCAACGAACCCATCCTCTTCGGCCTGCCGGTGATCATCAAGCCGTCCTGCGAGGGTTCCAGCGTTGGTGTCAGCCGCGTTTTCAACGATGCCGATCTCGATGCCGCCGTGCAACTGGCTGCACGCTATCCGGGTGAAATGCTGATGGAGCAATTGATCGAAGGTGGCGAATACACGATCGGTGTACTCGAAGGTAAAGCCTTGGCGAGTATCCATATTGCTCCTGCCGGCGAATATTACGCCTATCACTCGACATATATTTCGGATG
>CAZPCE010000020.1:0-8688 GCA_964584915.1 uncultured Arenimonas sp.
AGGGTCGCAAGTGCCGCGCGGGGGGGCGCCGACTAGAATCGCCCGCATGGCGGACCCCGGTCGCATCAACCTGACCAATCATTTCCTGATCGCCATGCCGGGCATGGGCGACCCGACCTTTGCCGGCAGATTCACCCACAATTGGAATCCGCGCATCAAGCCCTGTTCCTGCTCGGGCATTTCGGAATGCACAATGCCGCGACCGGCACTCATCCACTGGACGCTTCCTGGCGTCAGTAGACCCTCGTTGCCATGGTTGTCCTTGTGGCGCATGCGTCCGTCGAGCATATAGGTCACGGTTTCGAAACCGCGGTGCGGATGCGATGGAAAGCCGCCGATATAATCGCCGGGCTTTTCCGAGCCGAACTCATCCAGCATCAGGAAAGGGTCCAGCATGGGCATGGCCTGACTGCCGATTACCCGGGTCAGCCGCACGCCGGCGCCGTCCGAGGTCGCCATGCCACGTATTTTTTGTTGGATACCACGATATTGACTGGTCATTTGAAGCCTCCTTTTCTACAGGGCAATATGGGAGCCCAATGCGTGCTATACCAGTGTGCTGACTGCAACCTTCTGTTGCCAATATGGAACCAGACAGCCTTGTCCTGTCTTGACGCGCTAGTGCGTTTAGCCATTTAAATCGCTCAGGTTGAAAATACTATGGCCCTACCCATGCCCCCATTTTTCAAGCGAAAAACTGATCGAATTCCGCAAATCGGGGAACCCAGCAGCCTTCCCACCCTGTCCAGCCAACGCCTCAACCTATGCTGGATTGACCATGCCGACGTCGCCAGCATCTATCAAATCTATTCCGACAGTAAGGTAACGCGTTATTGGTCCCATACGCCTTTCAACCATCAGGACGATGCGCATATCTACATCGAAAGCATCCATCAAGGCTTCAATAACGGCAAATTGTTCCAATGGGGCGTTTGCCTGAAAGGCAGCCAAAAACTGATCGGTACCTGTACCTTGAGCGACATCTCCGCCTCCCAAGGGCGCGCCGAGGTCGGCTACGCCATCGCCAGCGAACACTGGGGGCATGGTTATGGCCGAGAAGCCATGGGCACCCTGATCAAACATGCCTTCACCGAGCTCGGACTGCGCCGGCTGGAAGCCGATGTGGACCCTCACAATGCAAAATGCCTGAAGTCACTCGAAGCACTCGGCTTCAAGCGTGAAGGTTACTTGCGGCAACGCTGGCAAGTCGCGGGGGAGCTGCAGGACAGCGTGATACTGGGATTATTGAAAACCGACAGCGTGTTCGAAAGCACGGTCACGGAAATACGTCCGGCTAGCGCATCGGTCTCGCTGGAATAGCACGGGAAACACGGCGGTTATAGACATACACGGTCGCCGGAGGAACGTTCCACCAGGTGAAACTCGCACGCCGAGATGACAGTCCCAGGGTTTCCAGCACTTCGCGGGCAATCGGATTGGCTGGACCATAGGTAAATTGCACAAAACGCCCGTCGGTCTTCAGGCAGTCGAATGCCGCTGAAACGATATCGAGCTGCGATTGCCTCGGCATCGAGAGAAACCCAAGGCCGGAGACGATCGCGTCGGATTTGTTTTCGGCGAAACCCAGCGGCTTGGCCAAGTTGAAGATTTCACGGGCATCGCCGCACACGACGTGGGCTTCGGGAAAACGTTTCTGCAAATGCTGATGGAGTTCTTCGTTCAACTCGAGTACGAGCAAGTCAACCGGCTTGATGCCGAACTCAAGCAGAGCCTGCGTAAATACGCCTGTGCCGCCGCCTAACTCAATCACGCGTTCGGTGTCGTCAGACAGCTCGGCCATCATCTGCCTTGCCAGCTGGGGACTTGATGGCGATATTGCCGCAACCCCCATCGGATTCTTCAACCATTGGCGAAAAAAAGTCCAATTCTGATCGGTTTTTTCGCCAGGACGCTTGGGATCCATCATGCCTGTCACACATCTTCGGGTTGAGCTTGGGTTAAGACAACCTTACTACACTATGGTGAACCAAGGGAGTATCGGAAATGCGTTTTTTACCATTATTGTTGCTTGGCAGCACTCTCGGCCTCTCGGCCCCATTGGCGGCCCAATCGGACAAGCAGGAATGCCTCGACAGCAACAGAGTGCGGAACTGGATTGTGATAGACGACGAGACCTTGCTGCTGGATGCGGGCCGTAAAAAGTATCGCGTGAACCTGCAGCAATCTTGCTTCAATTTAAGTTCCAGCCCTACCCTGCAATTCAAGGGTGACCCCATCACCGGCCGGATTTGCGGCAGCACGCTGGATGCCATTCGCGTACAGGGCGAACAATGCAGGATTTCCAAAATCCGGGAAATCGACAAACAAACCTTCAACCAGGCACAAAATAAAAAGAAGCTAAGCCTGAAGGTCAGAAAATCGGCTGGCAACGCGGAAAAACCGATTGAAAATAAAATATTCAGCAGAGCCCAGCAACGGTGAATTGTCGAAGCGAGCTCGAAATCGGGCGCGATGGTTTTTGCACTTATTTCCCTGAACTGCGCGAATTCCGACAGTGAAACTTCATCCAGTTTGAAACGACGGAAATTATTCGAAAAAATCAGCACGCCATCTTCGGACAAACGCTCGACGGCTGCGCGCAACAGGCGAATATGATCACGCTGGGTATCGAAATCTTCGGCGCGCTTTGAATTCGAGAATGTCGGCGGGTCACAGAAGATCAGATCATATTCACCACGGTCCGCTTCAAGCCAGCGAATCGCGTCAGCCTGCACCAGGCGATGTTTGCTGCCACCGGCATTATTGAGCTTCAGATTATCGGCCGCCCAATCAAGATAGGTCGCGGACAAATCCACGCTGGTGGTTTGTGCGGCATTACCGACAGCGGCGTGCACGGTGGCCGCGCCGGTGTAGGAAAACAGATTCAGGAAGCGCTTTCCGCGCGCTTCATTGGCAATGCGCAAGCGGATCGGACGATGATCCAGGAATAAACCGGTATCCAGATAATCGAAGAGATTGACCTGCAATTTCGCCGCGCCTTCTTCCACCACGACAAATTCATGTCTTTGGTCCATCACGCCATATTTACTGCCGCCTTTGCCCCGGCTACGGGTTTTCACCGCAATCTGTTCTTTCGGCAGCTGGAAAACTTCTTTCAAGGCATTCAATAATTCGCCGAAACGGCGTTTGGTGTCGGCTTCCGGAATCGTGTCGGGCGCCTGATATTCCTGCACGTGCAGAAAGCGGCGTTTATCGCCGTCGCACTCCTGATATAAGTCCACTGCAGCGGAATACTCCGGCAAGTCGGCATCGTAAACGCGATAGCAACTGATGTTTTCGCGCTTGGTCCAGCTCTGCAAGTGCTTGATGTTTTTTCGTACGCGATTGGCCACCATCTGCGCACCATCACTTAATGATTGCGGCTCGCGCACTTCGCGCTCCGGCGGTTGCACGGGATCGGCAATCACCCAGGTGCATTCCAGCGCGCCGTTGAACAGGGTGTATTTCTTGTCGGCACGAATACGCGTGGCACGCGCCAGTGCTTCATCGCCGCATAACAAACTCGCACGCCAGCCCGGAACGGCGGCTCGCAAGGCATCGCCAAGTTCCCGGTACAAGGGTTCATCTGCCGCCAAGCGAGCGTTGTAGGGTGGATTGCAAACGACCAAACCACGCTCGTATTTGTTTTTCTGAAGTGCCGAGACGGGTTTTCTGTCCAACTGGATAAAATCCGCTACGCCGGCACGGCTCGCGTTCGCGATAGCCGAGCGCAAGGATTCCTGATCGATATCGGCGCCGAAAAATACCGGCTTCAGTGCTGCACGGCCGATTTTTTCACGTTCCAGTGCTTCTGAAAAACAGCGTTGCCACAGCCCGGCATTGAATTGCAGCCAGCGGCTGGGCGCCTGATCCGCATTGCGTTGCAAACCCGGCGCCACATCGGCGGCCATCATCGCGCCTTCGATCAACAAGGTACCGCTGCCGCACATCGGGTCGAGCAAGGCACCGCCTTCGGCATAAATTTTTGGCCATTGCCCGCGCATCAACAATGCCGCGGCAAGATTTTCCTTCAACGGCGCTTCGCCTTGCGATTGGCGCCAGCCGCGACGATGCAAGGCACCTCCGCCAAGATCGACCGACACCGTTCCCTTGCCTTTGCGAATCACAAAGCTGATGCGCAGATCAGGCGCAATGGCATCGACCGAAGGACGCACGCCGTTTTCCGCACGCATGCGATCCACCACGGCGTCTTTTATTCGCTGCGCGACGTAACGTTCATGTGTCAGTACCGTGCCCGATACGTGAGCGTCTACCACCAGACTGCCTTCTGCCTTCAGATGCATTGGCCAGTCAATGGCATTCACATTGTCGTAAAGGGCTTGTTCGTCCGGGCATTCAAATTCGGCAAGCGGAACATGCACGCGACTGGCGAGCCTGGCCCACAGGATTGCGCGATAAGGCAGCTCGTCGTTGCCTTCGACATTCACGCCCGCCACTGCGGCCGTCGCCTTGTCGGCGCCCAGCGCCAGCATTTCATCGGCCAGCAGATATTCGAGGCCCTTCGCACATGCTACAAAAAATTTCATTTCACACTCAATTTATAAAGATCGAACAAAACGCGCGAAAACTTCAGCGCAAAAATCCACATGGTCGGCCAAACGATGCGAATCGTTGACCAACACCAATTGATTGCGACGTGCTCGCGCCCAGTTCACGACTTCAGTCGCCGGAATCAACTCGTCATCCCAGCCATGCACGATGCAGGTCGGAACATCGGCGGCTTCCAGTTTGATATCGAAACCTTCCAGTTGGGTCGGCGGTGCCATGAGAAACAGCCCCGCAACAGGCACTTGAAGCGAAACCCGTGCCGAAATAAAAGCCCCCATGCTGGAGCCGGCAAGAACCAGCGGAGCCTGTACTTTTTTCGCAATATCGCGCAAGCGTGCAATGCGTCCATGCACATCACCCAGACGGGTCATGGCCGGATCAATGTCGCGATCACGATAATCAGGTCGATCGGAAGTCCAGCCCATCGCTTCGACGACGCGACTGAGCGCGGTAGCCTTGGTCGCATCGGGACTGCTTTCCAACCCGTGCGAAATGATGACATGGGCTTTCAAGCGGATTCCTCGATGATCGGCATCAATGTATCGCCGATGCTTATTCTTCCACCCTGCAAAATGCGTGCACACAACCCGCCGTGTCCGGTCATGGCGTTGTACGCACCGGGACCAAGCGCCGCTTCCATCCGTTCACAGGGATCACAGGCATCGGTGCCTTCCAGAATCACTTCGCCAATGCGAAATTTTTTTCCTATCAGTGCGATGAGCGGAATACCGGAGACCACGATATTGCGACGCAGGGTCGCGGGCAAGATTTCTTCATGCCCGCTCAATGCCGCGATGACCGGCAAATGCTCCGCTTGTATCAGCGTGATGCCGCGTTTGCCGCTGCCGGAGGCGTAACGGTCACCCAGCAGACCTTTATCGGCAACAGCATTGGCCTCGCTGACTTCCTGCATCGGCACGTCTCGCTTGGGACGCAAACCGATCCATTGCACTTTTCCTGCACGTGGGAAATTCGAAGTTAATTTAGCGAGCGCGTTCATGCGATTCATGGTCAAAAAAAGGCCTGCCAATGGTACCATGCACACATGACTGTGACCTCGACTTTCGACCCTGCCCTGCGCCTTGTTCCAGAGCCTTTACCCTATGTGGAGCTGCTCGAAAAACGCCCGTTGTCGCAGATCGATTTAGTGGTGATGCACTGCACGGAATTGCCCGACATGGCCATGGCGCGCGAGTATGGCGAACGGGTTCTGTATGAAGCGGGCACCGGTGCGAGCGGCCACTACTATATCGACCGCGACGGCAGTGTTTACCAATACGTGGATCCTGCTCTTGTCGCCAATCACACGCGTGGATTCAACCCGCGTTCGGTCGGCATTGAAATCGTCAATACCGGCCGCTATCCGAATTGGTACGACTCTGGCAATCAAATCATGACCGAACCGTATACGTCCGAACAAATTTCCGCACTGAAACAATTGTTGCTGAAATTGAAATCGGAATGCCCGAATCTGCAATTCATTGCCGGCCATGAAGATCTGGACACCGCGAAGGTTACCGCCAGCGATGATCCGGATAAAACAGTATTTCGCAAACGCGACCCCGGCCCGCAATTTCCGTGGCAGGAAATTTTGGCAGCCGTCGAATTGAAACAAATTACCCAGGTGACACCATGAGCCATCCCGTTGTTGCAGAACTCGTCGCCCTACTGACGCTCGAACGTCTGGAAGATAATCTGTTCAGAGGCCAGAGCCGCGATATCGGCACCAAGTATGTGTTTGGTGGCCAGGTATTAGGGCAGGCACTTTCCGCTGCGCAGCAAACAGTCGAAGATGCACGCGCAGTCCATTCGATCCATGCTTATTTCCTGCGTGCGGGCGATATCGAAGCACCGATCATTTATCATGTCGACAGAACCCGCGATGGACACAGTTTTTCCGTCCGCCGCGTGACCGCTATCCAGCACGGCCAACCGATTTTCGTGTTTGCCGCTTCGTTCCAGCACGATGAACCCGGCGTATCGCACCAATTCCATATGCCCGAAGTACCGATGCCGGAAGATGTCGAACCGAACATCTCGCCCGCTCCCGAAGTCATGGAAAAACTGCCCGCGAAAATGCAGCGCTGGCTATCGCGCATGGGGCCATTCGAAATGCGCCCGATCTATCCGCGCGACGAAGTCAAACCGCCGAAGCGGCCGCCTTACCAGCAAGTCTGGTTGCGCCTGATCGACAAGGTCGATGATGCCCCGGAACTGCATCGAGCCCTACTCGCCTATGCTTCCGATTTTTATTTGCTGGGCACCACGACCTTTCCGCACGGCATCAGCTACTACCAGCCGAACGTGCAGATGGCGAGCCTGGATCATGCGATGTGGTTCCATCGTCCGTTCCGCGTCGATGACTGGCTGCTGTATTCGCTCGACAGCCCGACTGCGCAAAACGCGCGTGGACTTGCACGTGGACAGTTTTTTACCCGCGACGGTATTTTGGTGGCATCGACCGCACAGGAAGGCTTGATCCGCGTCTTGCCGGAGACCGATCCAAAGGAAGCTAAATAATGCGACAAATGTTTTCATCGCCGCGACTGGAAAATGTCGAAGGCGTCAATAAATTGTTCAACGAAGCCGGCATAGAAACCAAGATTACCCAAGGGCGCAGCTACAAGGGCAATAGTCGCCGCGAACATAGCTATGCCGACAAAAAACGCCAGGTAGACGCCAGCCAGTACCCGGCGGTCTGGGTCATCAAGGCAGAAGACTACACCAAGGCCCGCGAACTGCTGCACGAAGCCGATTTGCTCGAGGATAAAATCCAGAACCCTTACATTCCGGGCCTGCAGTTCAGGGATCAAACACAGATGACGCAGGAAAAGAAATTGCTTCGAACAAAATTGATTCTACTCGGCGTGATCGGCGCGATGATCTTTGCGATGGTGATCAGGTCTTTGCTGTTTTGAGATGCTCGCCATACGCTCGACCAAAAAACGGCCCTTGCGGGCCGTTTTTTTGTTGCGATTATTGCACCGGAATGAATTGCGCCCGGCAACCCTCGGTAACGATCAACTGGTTGTTGCCGGTGTCCCATTCCACCTTGCCTTCGCAAGTGGTCTTGGATTCTTTTTTGGCAATCCGAGGATTACCGCAAGCCCTGAAGTTCCAGTCGCAATAAGCCGGTTGTCCTTGCCGGCTAGAACAGGTCAATGGTTGCGCTCGCGAATACGGGCATTGCATCTGTTCTTGTTCTGCCTGCTTCTGAGCCAGCCGCTCTTCCTCTTCACGCTCCCGACGTTTTTGTTCGGCTAGCGCTTTCTCAGCCTTTAACGCCTCTTTTTTTGCCTTCGCCGCTTCCGCTTTTGCCGCGGCGGCTTCCGCACGTGTTTTTTCCAACTCTTCCTGACGTTTTCTATCCTGCTCGCCAACACTATCCTGCGCTGCAGCTTGATCCGTATCCACTGGCTCACTCACCGTAGCGTCTTCGCCTGTAGGGGCGGCGTTTTCTTCAACGACGATCGGCGCAGGCTCACCCGTCGCGGCATCGATAGCGGTAGCCGTTTCTTCGACGGGAGTAGTGACCGGCTCGGTGGGGGAATACACCTCACTACCCGTCTCGGTGACCGGAAGATTATTCGCATCCATGGCACCCTTTATTTGAGAGCCAAGAAAAAAGAAGCTGGCGAGCGTCAGCAAAATTGCCAATACAAAACCGGCGAGCACAAGCCATATACCCCAAAGCGACCACTTGCGCTGGACGCGATTGAAGTGTTCAACGCTGTCCCATTTCTTGTTTTTCCAGGCCCATTCGCGGCCTTTCGCGCCAAGCACGAAGACCATGATCAGATTCACGCCCGGAATCAATGCAAGCAACCCGATCCAGGTGTTATTGAAGATTGCCCAGATCCAGTTCCATAAAAACGCGCCCCACGACCAACCGGCAATTCCGGGAGGAAGTTCTTGCGAAGCTTGTCGAGGTGTCGCTGCTGCCGGAGGCGGCGGAGGAGAAGTAACGATCGTTGCCGGCTCCGAATCGGTCGACTCCATGGATGGCAGTTCGGATGATTCGGCACTTGAGTCAGCCGGTTCCCGGGAAGAATCGCCAAACAACCTGGCTTTGGCCAATTCAAACTCTTCCTGGGAAATCAGGCCCTTCTCTCTCATTTC
>CAZPCE010000020.1:8698-21504 GCA_964584915.1 uncultured Arenimonas sp.
AAAGTCACTCATATCAGTCCCCTATAAAAATAACTTTGACGCTTCGTTTAAATCCGAGGCTCCTATAAATTCATCATCTCGGCAACAAACTGCTCGGCCGGTTTTGGCCGGCTGTAAAAGTAGCCTTGGGCGAAATCGCAATCCATTCCGGTCAGCATGTCGGCCGTTTCCTGGTCTTCGACGCCTTCGGCAATCGCGACGATATCCAGATGATGCGCCAGATCAATCATGGATCGAACCAGTTGTGCCGCACGGGCACTGCGGGTGATATCGAATACAAAGGACTTGTCGATTTTCAATTCGGTGGCCGGGAATTGCTTGAGATATTCAAACGACGAATAGCCGCAGCCAAAATCGTCTATCGAAATGCGTACGCCCTTGTCACGCAAACTTTCCAGCACGCGCGCGCTGAGTTTCAAATCCGACATGATCGCGCTTTCGGTCACTTCGAGCACCAGATTGGTGGCCGGTACATCGAAGATGTTCAACGCTCCGAGTATCTGCTCGACGATGCCCTGTTCGTGGAAAACGCGGGCGGACAAATTGATGGCGAAACTCAGATCGAAACCGGCCTGCTTGAGTTCACTGCAGTGGTAGAGGGTGGCATTGACGCTCCAGCGCGTGAGTGCCCCGATCAGGCCTGTCTGCTCCGCGAACGGGATGAACTGGTCCGGACTGACGAACCCGTGCACCGGACTTTTCCAGCGGGCCAACGACTCCGCGCCGACGATTTTTTTCCTGCGCAGATCCCAGAATGGCTGCAGATAGACTTCAAGGCGATTATTGGTAATCGCCTCGCGGAATTCCGGATACAGAATCTTTATTTTTTCTTCGTGGCTGTCGTAGATCGCGTAGCGGTCACTGGATTGCAGTGCCCGGCCAAACGCGATTTCGGCGTGTTTGCAGAGAATTTCCGGTTGATCGCCATGGTCGGGAAAAACCGAAATCCCCATCGCTATCGTCGCCTGCACCGGCCCTGCGGTTACAAGCAAGGGTTCCTGGAATCCGCGCACCAGGCTGTTGGCCGCCAATGCCGCATGATTGATGTTTTTCAAATCGGCCAGGTAAATGATGAAATCACAGGCGCCGATCTTTGCAACCCTGTCCTCGGCTCTCAGCGATTTTTCGATGCGTGCCTGGGCGGCATCGACAAGTTCGGTGTCCATGATGATATTGACCTCGCCCAGGCGCTGCACGCGCGCCAGAATCAGGCCCATCTTCTTGTCCGCGAGCAATTGGCCGGATTGTTGCATCAAGGCGGCAAAAAAATCGTCGCGACTAAGCATGTCTGCCACCTGCAGAATTCAGAAACCGATGCACTCGCGCCGATTTCATGTGCTCGGGGTCAGGTACAGCTCGGTCGGATCGATACCGAAAGCGCCGCTTTCAAGCGTGCCGATGATTTCAAGATGACTCTGTTGATCATCGTGCAAGGCATGCATGAACAAGTCCACTTCCGTGAAAGAATCTTTCAGTTTTTTATCGGGCGTGCTCAGGATCATCACCCTTGGCCGCAAGCGCCTGGCCTGGTTCTGCGCCATCACGATCGCGACTTCGCCCGAATTCAGCTCCACCAGCGAACCGGTCGGATAAACACTCAGGCATTGCATGAATTGTTCGACGATATCGCCTTGATACAAGACATTCCGTTGCCGATAGATTTCCTGCAAGGCCTTGTGCGGCGACATCGCCTTGCGATATGGCCGGTGACTGGTCATCGCATCATAGCTGTCGACAACGCCAGCCATTCGCCCAAACAACGGAATCTGGTTGCGGATCAGGTGACTCGGATAACCGCTGCCGTCGTAACGCTCATGATGCGTACGCACCATGTTGATCACATCCAGATTGTGCACGCCCGAGCTTTCCAGAACCTGCATGCTGAAAGCGACATGGCGCCGCACCAGCACCATTTCCGTTTTACTCAGTGGCTCCGGGTTATCCAGCAGATCCTGCGGCAATTCGTATTTGCCGACATCAAGCAACAATCCGCCGGTCGCCAGATTCATCAGCACAGATTCGGCAAAGCCCATATGCCGGCCGAGTGCCACCGCCAACAAGCTGCAGTTGATCGCATGGCTATACTGGTAGGCATCGCGCTTGCGTAAACTGGTAATCCAGAAGAAGGCATCGGCATTTCGCAACACGCTTTGCACGACCGGCTCGACCGCCGAGCGGACATCGTCCAGATTCAGTTTCTTGCCGGCGCGAACATCGGAAATAATGGTACTGGCAAGCGATGAGGCGTTTTCGTGCGCGATTTTTGCCTTCGGCAATTCTTCGGCAATCGTAACCGTATTGAAATACTCGCGAACCTTGAGTTTTTCTTCCGGCGGCTTTTCGTGATATTTGCTGACGATGAAATTCAGGTTGCTGCGTTTCAAATCGATAATGACGTAGTCGCAGATTTTCCGGATCGTCTGGATGTCTTCCGGCGACCGTATGTAAAAACCCTCGAGCGAAAACGGCGTGCCTAGCCAATCGCGGTCCAGGCGATGCACATACATGCCGGTAGCAAGATGCGCGACATCGATTTTTTGCTCCGTCAATGTTCGCGTTTGCATGTGTTCTGCCTAGGTGAAGCGCTTCTCAACAGCGCAGCTGGTCAATGCGGCATGAAGCCTTACATCGTGTGAGTGGGCTTATCCGATTCCAGAATACCGGCCAATAATGTTTCTATCTTGCCTTTGACGATTTCGGCTTCCGAGCTTTCCGCGAACTGCACGCCGATGCCTGCCGAGCGATTGCCCTGCGCACCGGCCGGCGTAATCCAGACCACTTTGCCGGCAACCGGCAAACGATCCTTGTCTTCGAGCAAGGATAATAAAATGAACACTTCATCGCCGAGCGAGTAGCGCCTTGGCGTACTCACGAAAATACCGCCACCTTTCACGAATGGCATGTAGGCGTTGTAAAGCGTGGCCTTGTCTTTAATGGCCAGGGATAAAATACCCTGTCTGGCAGCTGCAGCTCCGGTCACTGTTATCACCCCTCAAAACAAGATTAGTGTTGCATTGAACGCCATTCCCGAAGCAGGCCGGCCAGCAGTAAATCACTACGAATCGGGCTGTCGAGCTGCGAACGTACACGGTTCAGTGCATCGTACCATTGTGACAGCTTCATAAAATCCGGTGGCGCGGTCAAGCCCGATTTAACAAGTTTTGGCAACCCGAGCGTCTGGCCGGCGGCTTCAAGGCTCAAATCGGCCGCAAATTGCAGGCGCAAATCGGCCTGATCATCGCCCAACCAGCGCTGAGCCAACTCGATCGGGCTCATCTTGTTCGCGGCAACCGCGTTCATGTCAGCCAGGACTTCGCGACGCATTTGCAGGCCGCCATGCTCCAGCCAGTCCAGTGCCAAACCCGGATGGCCGCGAGCTGCGCCGAGTGCGGGGCCGGCGATATCGGCGGCATAACCTCGTTGCTTGAGCCAATCAAGACTTTGCGAAGGCTCGGGCAGGCGAAACAGGATGCGCTGGCAACGACTCCGGATGGTCGCAGGAAGTGCCCCGGGCCTGTCGGTCACCAAGATCAGAAAACGGTTTTGCGAAGGTTCTTCCAACGTCTTCAACAGCGCATTGCAGGCAGCGTAGTTCATGCCGTCGGCCGGATGCACGATGGCCACCTGCGCACCACCGAACTGCGGCGTCAGCGAAAACCATTGCGACAAGCGGCGAATCTGGTCAATCACGATATTGGTGTAGAGCTTGCCGGTTTTTTCGTTTGCCTCGTAGGTGATATCAAGAAAATCCGGATGCGTGCCGGCCTTGATGAACACGCAACTGCGGCATTCGCCACAGGCGCTTTTATTCTCTTTTGGCGATTGGCAAAGCAAGGCGCGCGCGAGTTGCTGCGCAACATCGAGCTTGCCCATTTTTTCCGGGCCGACCAGACAAAGCGCATGGCCAAGCCGCCCTTCTGCCGCGATGGCGAGCGTCTTGTCCAGAACGTCCTGCTGCCAGGGCGCCATCATTTTCCGCTTCGCTTTTGCAGCCACGCATCCAAGCGTGCTTTCACTGCGAGAACGACCGCTTCCGGCGACTGGCTGGCATCAATGACGACAAAACGGTTGGGTTCGTTCTTTGCGCGATTCAAGTAGGTCGCACGCACGCGTTCGAAAAAGTCTTCGCGTTCGCGCTCGATACGGTCGAGTTCACCGCCACGCGACCGTGCACGTTCCAGACCTTGCTGCACCGACACATCCAGCAAGAATGTCAGGTCCGGCTTGATCACGGCTGCCCATCGTTCCAATTCTGCAATTCGCCCCATGTCCAGACCACGGCCTCCGCCTTGGTAGGCGAACGAGGCATCGGTAAAACGATCGCTGATTACCGCTGCTCCGCGCGCAATCGCGGGCTGGATGAGTTCCCGCACGAGTTGCGCACGCGCGGCGAACATCAGCAGCAATTCGGTTTCGGAAAATAATTTCAATTCCGGATTCAGAAGTACCTGCCGGATCATTTCACCCGCCGCCGTGCCGCCAGGCTCGCGCGTTGTGACGACTTCGAAATCATGTTCGACCAGGCAATCACGCAAGGCATTGAGCACGGTGGTTTTACCCGCCCCTTCACCGCCTTCGAGGGAAATCAGGAATCCGTTCATCGGGTGTTTTTCAGGTATTGGCGAACGGCGGCATTGTGGTCATTCAAATCCTTGGAAAAGACGTGGCGGCCACTACCGTCACCGCGGGCAACGAAAAATACGGCGTCGCCATCGGCAGGCTGCGCAGCAGCTTCAAGCGCGGGTTTGCCCGGCATTGCGATCGGCGTTGGTGGCAAGCCATCGCGGGTATAAGTGTTGTACGGCGTATCGGTTTGCAAATCTTTCTTGCGGATATTGCCGTCGTAAGCCGAACCGATTCCGTAAATCACGGTGGGGTCGGTTTGCAGGCGCATTCCCGAATTCAGGCGGCGAATAAAAACACCGGCAATCATCGGGCGTTCTTCGGCCGCGCCCGTTTCTTTTTCGACTATGGACGCCAGCGTCAACAATTCATCCGGCGACGTCAGTGGCAGGCCATCCTGGCGCTTGTCCCAGGCTTCGCCAAGCGCATCCTCCATGCCCTTGTAGGCGCGTTGCAACAAATCCAGATCACTGGTGCCGCGGCTATACAAATAGGTTTCCGGCAGGAAGCGGCCTTCGGGGTGAATGCCCTCGGCTCCCAGTTTGGCCATTAATTCCGCGTCGTTCAAATCATCGGTCACATGTTTGATATGGGCGGTGTTTTTCAGCGCTTTTCTAAGATCGCGGATATTCCAGCCATCGATCAAGGCAAATTTTCTCTGGATAATGTCGCCGTCTTCCAAGCGTTGCAGAATACTGCGCGGACTCAAGCCCGAAGTAATCGCATAGTCGCCCACCTGCAGATGCGAGGCGACCTTCATTTGCTTGGCGAGCGCTTTCCATTCGAGATCATTGCCCTGGTAAACACCAAGATCACGCAATTTTCTCAGGACGTCATGAAAGCCATCGCCCGATTCCACCGACAGGATGCGTTCCTGCGAATCCAGCACAAGACTTTTATCGGCGAAGGCCTGGTATTGCTGCCAAAGCAGCCCGACGGCAACGATGCCGAGCAAAAACAGCAATGCGAAAGTTTTTTTCACACGGCCTTTGGTTATTTTTTTACGAACCACTGTGTTCTCCCATGGCGAAAGCGGGTTGTTCTTTCGCCAACCGGTTTTGCAAATCCGGAATATCCCCGTGCACCGGATATTCCCGATCCCCCAGGCGCTTGACCGCTAGGATACCGCGCACGGCATTGCAAATAAAAACGGCGTCAGCCTGTTCGACTTGAAGTCGTGACAAATGGGCTTCTTGTGCCTGCGGCCACTGTTTTAACACCCAGGCCCGCGCGATTCCGGCAATTCCGGCCCGGTCTGTTTTCGGAGTTAGCCACCGACCCTCGATTTTCGCGAATACATTGGCCGATGTCGCGCAGACGACATTGGCTTCGGTATCGCACATCAGGCCATCAAAAGTATTCGCATCCTGCCATTCATTGCGTGCCAACACCTGCTCAAGCCGATTGAGATGCTTTATCCCCGCCAATATTGGCTGGCGCGCGAGCTGCGTATCGCACCAGCGTAAATTCACTGCTGCCAGGATGGGTACGGGAGCTGGATGCAGGGAAATAATAATTCGCGGATCCTGATCATCCGGCACCACATAACCCCGCCCGCCGCTGCCGCGCGTCAGGATTATTTTGAGGACACCACGATGCGCATTCATCAACAATCGGTTGCAGGCATGGCGAACGATGGCTTCATCGGGGGACCGGATTTTCAATATTTCCGCACCACGAATCAGGCGTTGCCAATGCTCGCCCCACCAAACCGGCATTCCCTCGTGAACCAGAATGGTTTCAAAGACGCCATCGCCATAAGCCAGACCACGATCATTGTGTGAAAATTCTTTCTCGATACCGGCAAGATTGATCACCATCGAAGTCATGTCTCCGCTCCCAAGGCCCGCAGCAAACCTTTGGCTTTTGCCCGGGTTTCCTGCAATTCGTGTTCGCCAACGGAATCCACCACGATACCTGCTCCGGCACGCAACTCGCATTTTTTTTCCGACAGCCATGCACTGCGGATCAGGATGTTCAAATCCATATCGCCGTTGTGATTCAAATATCCCAATGCGCCGGTGTAAGGTCCACGCGCTTCGGCTTCGAGTTCGGCGATGATTTCCATGCAGCGTACCTTCGGGCAACCGGTAATCGTGCCACCGGGGAAAACCGCCGCAATCACCTGTCCCGGCGTCACACCCTCTCGCAAACGGCCCCGGACATTTGAAACGATATGGTGCACATGCGCGTAGCTTTCCACGCCCATCAACTCGTCGACATGTACGCTGCCCGGTACACAAACGCGGCCCAGGTCATTGCGCTCCAGATCAATCAGCATCACGTGTTCGGCGCGTTCTTTCGGATGCCCGACCAATTCCCGGATACGTTGGCTGTCATCGTCACCGGCAAAACGCGGACGCGTACCGGCAATCGGCCTTGTCTGTACGTCGCCGTCTTGGCAGGAAACAAGGCGTTCCGGCGACGAACTCAGCAGAGCCCAGTTTTCATGAACCAGTGAACCCGCGAAAGGTGCGGGGTTGTGCTTGCACAAGGATTGGTAAAGCGATGCTGACTCGGGCGATTCGGCAAATTCGGCACGCCAGGCACGCGATAAATTGACCTGGAAACTATCGCCCTGACGTAAATAGCCATGAATTTTTTCCACGCCTTCCAGAAATTTCTCAGGTACCTCTTCATTGATGACTTGCGGTCTTGGCAATGCGGCAAGCGGCGCCAGATTTTTTGCGTCCGCGATATCTTCCTGAAGTTGCGCCAGCAGGGATTCATTACCCGGCTCCGCAATTGCAAAGATTTCGCCGGTATTCTTGTTGCGCAATACCGCCGCAGGGCAACGCAAAGCCAACGCCATCGGCAGCGGGCACCCGGAAAGCGGAAGTTTCAACCGCGATTCGATTTGTCCGGCCAACTCATAGGATAAAAACAAGGCCCAGCCGCCGCGAAACGGAATGTCGGAATCGTTTTCATCGCTGGCGGATTTTTTCCAGACGGCATCCAGTGCCGCCAGAAACTTGCCGGCAACTATTTCGCCATGCAAGTTTTTCGTCTGTCCATCGGCATCGCAAATAAGGCCTTCGCCGTTTGCGATGAAAAGAAAATCCCAGCGGGACAAAGCCTTGCTGTCGGCAACCGATTCCAGCAACAAGGCATAACGTCCGGGCGCAAGACGCTGAAGATCGATAAGCGATAAATCGCGAGGCAGCGCTTGCTGAATCATTGGCTTGTGCTGCCTTGCGTTGTCTAGATTTTTTTGAACACCAGAGTTCCGTTGGTGCCGCCGAAACCGAAACCATTCGATACCGCGACCGAGATTTTCTTGTCGCGCGCAATGTTCGGCACATAATCCAGATCGCAACCATCACCCGGATTCTCCAGGTTGATCGTGGGCGGAATAACGCCGGTGTGCAATGCCAGAATCGTGAACACGGCTTCGACGCCACCCGCTGCACCCAACAAATGACCGGTCATCGATTTGGTCGAACTCACCATGGTTTTGTAGGCGTGATCGCCGAGCGCGCGTTTGACGGCAAGGGTTTCTGCCAGGTCGCCAAGAGGTGTCGAGGTACCGTGTGCATTCAAATATTCGACCTGATCGGGGTTCACGCCGGCATCGCGGAAAGCCATGGTCATGCAGCGTGCGGGGCCGTCACCGTTTTCACTTGGCGCCGTCATGTGGAATGCATCGGAACTGGCACCGAAACCGGCAAGCTCCGCATAAATTTTTGCGCCGCGTGCTTTTGCGTGTTCGTATTCTTCGAGAATCAGCATGCCGGCACCGTCGCCGAGTACGAAACCGTCGCGGTCCTTGTCCCAGGGACGGGATGCGCGGAGTGGTTCGTCGTTGCGGGTGGACATCGCTTTCATCGAGCAGAAACCGGCCACCGATGTCGGCGTGGTACCGTGCTCCGCACCGCCGGCCACCATGACATCGGCATCACCGTATTGAATCATCCGCATTGCCATGCCGAAAGCATGATTGGCACTGGCGCAAGCAGACACTGCCGAAAAATTCGGGCCTTTGATGCCTTTCATGATCGTCAACTGACCGGGCAACATATTGATGATCGTGCTTGGAATATAGAACGGCGACACTTTGCGCGGGCCACCCAGATGCAAGGCAACGGCATTTTCTTCGATACCGCGCACGCCGCCGATACCCGAACCAACCAATACGCCAATACGTTCGGCATTCGCTTCGGTCACTTCAAGGCCGGAATCGTCCAGCGCATCCAGACAAGCACGCAGGCCATAGTGAATGAAGGTGTCCATTTTCTTGACGTCTTTCGGCGGCAGGAAGGATTTCGCATCGAAGTCGCGTACTTCACCGGCAATGCGGGTGGCAAACAGGGCGGCGTCGAAATGGGTAATTTGCCCGATGCCGCAACGACCATGCTTGATGCTGTCCCAGGCGCTATCGAGAGTATTGCCTATGGGCGAGACGATGCCCATTCCGGTGATGACGACGCGACGCTTGCTCATAAAAACTCCACTACTCGAATGTCTGGAATCGGAGAAGACAATTGTAAATCTGCGGGCAGTTTACGCCTATAGCAAAACTGAAAATGCAAAGGCCGCGCATGCGCGGCCTCGACATTCAAACCGGGCAAAAACCATTAAGCTTTAACATGTGCCTTGATGTAATCGATGGCTTGTTGAACCGAGGTGATTTTTTCCGCTTCTTCGTCCGGGATTTCGCACTCGAACTCTTCTTCAAGTGCCATCACCAACTCAACGGTGTCGAGCGAATCAGCGCCAAGATCGTCAACGAAGGAAGCGTTGTTGGTGGCTTCTTCTTCTTTGACGCCCAGTTGTTCTACAACGATCTTTTTGACGCGTTCTTCGATGGTGCTCATGGATTGATTCTCCTCCCGGAGTTAATTAAGCGGGCGCAAACTTTAAATCGATTCCAGCGGGCGCCTGTCACGCTGGCCTCGTAATGCCGAGGTGGGCATTTTATCCTAATTTCACGGCCTGCAAATGTTAAAAAACGGTTTTTACAGGCTTGATCGCGCAAAAAGCGGTCATGACATGTACATGCCACCATTTACATGCAGGGTTTGACCGGTAATGTAAGCTGCCGACGGGCTCGCCAGGAACGCGACTGCATCGGCGATATCCTGCGGCGAACCGAAACGTCCGAGCGCAATCTGACCCATCATGATTTCCTTTTGCGCTTCCGGCAGCGTCTGCGTCATGTCGGTTTCGATAAAACCGGGCGCGATCACGTTGACCGTAATTCCGCGCGAACCCACTTCCTTTGCCAAGGATTTGCTGAAACCGATGATGCCGGCCTTCGCTGCAGCATAGTTGGATTGACCCGCATTGCCGGTCACGCCGATCACCGATGCGATATTGATGATGCGACCCTTGCGGGCTTTCATCATCGAACGCATGACTGCCTTGCTGGTGCGGAATACCGATGACAAATTGGTATCGAGAATGGCAGACCAATCGTCGTCTTTCATACGCATCAGGAGTTGGTCGCGCGTAATGCCGGCATTGTTTACCAGAATCGAAATCGTGCCGAATTCGGAGGTGATCGAATCGATCAATGCTTCGACGGCCGCGCCGTCGGTAACGTTCAATACTTTACCGGTGCCGCCGATGGGCGCCATGCGCTTGCTGATCGCTGTGGCGCCAGATTCCGTGGTTGCGGTTCCAATCACTTTGGCGCCCTGTGCCGCGAGCGTGTCGGCAATCGCAGCGCCTATGCCGCGACTTGCGCCTGTGACCAAAACTACTTCGCCTTGCAATGAATGATGGTGGCTCATGTTTATCCTTCGTGATTATTTATGCGAGCTCGGCCAATGCCGTCGACAAATCCGCGCTTGCGCCAATCGCTCGGGCATCGAGCGTTTTATCGATGCGCTTGATCAGGCCAGTCAACACCTTGCCTGGTCCGCATTCGACAATATGCGTCGCACCATTGGCGGCAAGTTTTTGCGCGCATTCGGTCCAGCGAACCGGCGAATACAATTGGCGAACCAATGCATCCTGAATCGCTTCGATACTGGAATGCGCAACGACGTCGGCGTTTTGAATCACGGGGCGATCAGGCATGGCCCACGCCAGCGTTTTCATGAATTCGCCAAGTTGCGCCGCGGCATCGCGCATCAATGGCGTATGCGAAGGCACGCTCATCGCAACACGAATCACCTTGCGCACACCACGCTCGTTCAATGCGGCAGTGGCGCGCTCGAGAGCGGTCGCATGGCCGCCAATGACGATTTGACCGGGCGAATTGTAATTGCACGGAACAATGCAGGAATCCGGTGTAGACACTTCCTTGCAAATATCTTCGACCAGCGAATCTTCGGCACCGAGCACCGCCGCCATCGCGCCGACACCGGCAGGCACTGCCGCCTGCATCAAGCGACCGCGTTCGCGCACCAACCTGGCACCGTCGTGCAACGACAATGCACCCGAGGCCACGAGCGCTGCATATTCACCTAGACTATGGCCCGATAATTGCGCTGGCTGCACACCGTTATTCGCCTGCCAAACGCGCCATACGGCGATGCTCGCCGCCAGCAACGCAGGCTGGGTGATTTCGGTCTGGTTCAATTTTTCTTCGGGGCCATTCTGCGACAGATCCCAGAGATCCAGTGCAGCGCCTTCAGATGCTTCCGCAAACGCTTTTTGCACTTCGGGATGCGAAGCGGCGAGTTCTGCGAGCATGCCGACGCTTTGCGAACCTTGCCCGGGAAATACGAATGCCAACGTCGATTTCATTGTGAGTATCGCTTGTAGGAAAGTGAGCATGATAAAGCCCAAAGCGATCTTTCGTCTGTACCAAGGCGTAGGGTTTGAAAACTGCGCCGTGTTTTGCGGGAATCAATAACGCAGCAAGGCCGAGCCCCAGGTAAAGCCGCCGCCAAAGGCCTCGAGCAAAATCAGTTGACCGCGCTCGATGCGGCCGGAACGCACGGCTTCATCCAATGCCAACGGCACCGAACCCGACGACGTATTGCCGTGCTTGTTTACCGTGACGATAACCCTGTCCATCGGCATTTGCAGTCGCTTTGCAGTCGCTTCGATAATGCGCAAATTGGCCTGATGCGGAATCAGCCAATCGAGTTCCGACTTGTCTATACCGTTGGCAAGCAAGGTTTCTTCAACTACGGAATCGAGTGCCTTGACCGCATATTTAAAAACATCGTTGCCGGCCATCATCACGCGAACACCGGCGTTCGGCTCGTTGACATTGAAACCAGCCGAGACGCCGACGGGGTTGTACAGAAGATGTTTCTTGCTGCCGTCTGCATGCAAATGCGTCGACAGGATTCCGGTTTCGGCATCGGCTTTCAGCACCACGGCACCTGCGCCATCGCCGAACAGTACGCAAGTCTTGCGATCCGTCCAATCGACCATGCGGGTCAATGTTTCGGAACCCACGACCAAAGCCGTTTTTACCGAACCGCTTTTAATGAATTTATCCGCAACACCAAGCGCAAACACGAAGCCGGAACAGGCGGCGTTTACGTCGAAGGCAGGAATGCCCAAAGCGCCGATTTTTTCCTGGATGAGACAGGCACTGGATGGAAAAATGAAATCCGGCGTGGTCGTTCCAAGGATGATCAGATCGAGATCGGCTGCGGTAACGCCGGCGGCTTCCATCGCGCGTTGCGCCGCGATGACCCCCATCGAACTTGTCGTCTCGCCTTCAGCGGCAATATGGCGCTCTTCAATGCCGGTACGCTCGCGAATCCACTGGTCGTCGGTATCGACCATTTTCTCGAGATCGGCATTCGTCAGAATTTTCTCCGGCAGGTAGCTGCCGGTGCCCGCGATACGCGAATAAATGGTCATGCCACATCCTCAATGGTTCGTACTGCACATCTTAAAGCTTCCGGTGCCGCAAATAGACACGGCGGGACAAGCCCGCCGTACTAATTTAATTCAAATGAGACTCAAATGCCTTGCAGCATGAATCTTATTCTTCGATTTCGGCAGCCGACTTCACCTGCACAACCTGACGGCCGCGGTAGAAACCGTCTTTGGTCATGTGGTGACGGATATGGGTTTCACCGGAGGTCTTGTCGGTCGACAAAAGCTTCGAGGTCAGGGCATCGTGCGAACGGCGCATGCCGCGGGTCGACGGGGTTTTACGGGATTTTTGAACGGCCATTTTGTTTCTCCAACACTGACAACTATCGTTTTAGATCTTTCAACGCAGATAGTGCGGCGAAAGGATTAGGGGTTTCTTCTTCGATCTCCACCAT
>CAZPCE010000021.1:0-4500 GCA_964584915.1 uncultured Arenimonas sp.
GTGCAGATAGTAAAGTATTTCGGCCTGATCGTTCTGGCTATTTTCTGCTATTTGATGCTCGAAATTATTCTGCGTTATACGAGCTTCGATACCAATGCCAGCTTCCTGCAAATCAAGCAGGACTATATCGGGAACAAGGCTTGGCTTGCGGCATTTTACGTGCACGTGTTTTCCAGCCTGTTTGCCTTGCTGGCAGGGTTCACGCAATTTTCGAAAGGCATTCGGCTGCATTACCCGAAAACCCATCGCTGGGTTGGCCGTGTTTACGTCATCGATATCGTGCTGATCACCGGGCCGGCCGGATTGCTGATGTCGTTTTACGCCAATGGCGGCATAGGTTCGAAGCTGGCATTTTTCACCTTGTCGGTGTTGTGGTGGTATTTCACATTGCAAGCCTGGCGTGCAGCTGTCGCCAGAGACTTTTCAAGGCATCGTGCATTCATGCTGCGCAGTTTTGCCTTGACCTTGTCTGCCATCACGTTGCGTTTATGGAAATTGGGTTTGGCGCATTACTTCGAATTGCCGCCGATGGATATTTACCGCGTAGTGGCCTGGCTGGGGTTTGTGCCCAATTGGATGGTCGTGGAGTTTTATTTATATCGGGTGACAAAAGAACGCTGGTATCGACAGCAAACTTATGAAGCCCGTGCAATTGAAGAAAAGCACAGTGCGTAATCGATTCTTAGGTTGGTGCAGATTCAATATCGGAGAAGGTCATGAAATTCAGAATTTTATTATTGTTGCTGGCAACCAGCATTCTGTTAACTGCATGCGGCGAGGGCGACAAGATGCGGGACGATGACGAGGTGGCGGCAGAGAGTGCCACTATTCCGGTCGAGCCGGCTGTCGTGGATACACCAGAAAGCGGGGCAAACCCTAATCCGAGTTTTGATTGTGCCAAAGCAGAGGGGACCACGCAAAGGCTCGTTTGTAGCGATGCCAATTTGGCAATGCTTGATCGTGAAGTAGATCGTATTTTCATTCTTGCTCGCGTTGGAAAGTCCTTGTCCGATGAGCGTCGCAAGGAATTGCTTGCGATTCAACGCGGCTGGATAAAGGGACGGGATGATTGCTGGAAAGCCGATGATCTTCGTTATTGCGTACTTCAAAATTACGTCATGCGCATTCACGAGTTGCGGCAAGGCTACGCAGAAGCTCGTAGCGAAGACGTCAAAGGCATCAGCAAGGGACCTTTTGCGTTGCGATGTGCCGGTCTGGATGCGCTCGTCAGTGTTACTTACGTGCAAAATACACCGGCAACGGCATACGCCGAATGGAGAGATCGAGGAGTTTCGCTTGAATTGGTTCCAGCAGGGTCCGGTGCCCGCTACGAAGGCAGTTCGTTCGACGGCAAGTATGGTTTGTGGATAAAAGACCCCGAGGCGATGTTCGAGTTGCCGGGTTATAAAGAGGCGCTGAAATGCATAGATGAGCCGGTTGGTTGAGCATCGCGGCGATCATCACGTTGATTTAACGAAAGAGAAGTTAGCTTCCAATTTCCTAATCAAGTGGAGGGGAATCCCATGATTCTGGTCAAGGCGACATTAGTTACGCTCACGTTGGTTCTGGCAACGGCCGCAACCGCAAAAAACTCCGACAAACCCATCGATACCTCACAGCGATTGCTGGAGCGGATGGACCGCAACGTCGATGGAAAGATAAGTTTTGAAGAATACAGAAACGCCATGGTGCGGCGCTTCGATGCACGCGACAAGAACGGCGACGGGGTATTGGAAGGCAAGGAGTACCCGAAAGAATGGCTGGTAGGCGGTTCGACGGATAAATTGACATGGGATGAATTTGGCGAAGCTTTGCAACCTGTGTTCGATCAATACGATGCGGACAAGGACGGGCAGCTCGATACCAATGAAATTGCAGCATTCGCTGCAGCACGCAAAGCCAAAGAGGAGTCCAAGTAATGAATATCAAATCCGTTTTTTCTCTTCTATTGGTCGGTGCGGCGTTCCTTTGCGGTTCGTCTGCGGCAAAGGCCGACACCATTCGTTGCGAATCGAATGGTGGCAATTACAAGGTCTGTTCAGTCGATACCCGGGGCGGAGTTCGCCTGTCGCGCCAATTGAGTTCTCAGGGCTGCTGGCAAAACGATACCTGGGGCTATGATCGCAACCGTATCTGGGTGGATCGCGGTTGCCGCGCCGAATTCTGGGTTGGAGATCGTAATTCGGGCTCATCGAATGACAAGAAAGTTGCGGGTGCCGTCGTACTTGGCCTTGTTGCTGCGGCGATTATTGCCGACAAGAAGAACGATCGTAAGAACAATCGCGATGACGACAGATATAACGATAGATATAACGATGGCTATGACGATCGCTACGACAATTACGGCGGCAATCCGCGCAGTACAGTCCGCTGCGAGTCGACCAGCAATCGATTCGTCTACTGCAATCTGCCGAGACGCGGTCATGTTGAAGTCTACAAGCAGCTCAGTTCGAGCGATTGCGTTTATGGCCGTTCATGGGGCACAGACCGCGACCGCGTTTGGGTCAGCAATGGCTGCCGGGCACAGTTTGCGGTTTACTGATGGCATGGTTTGAATGACGAAAAGCCCACCTCAAGGTGGGCTTTTTCATGCTTGCAGTGCCGGGTGCATCATGTCGGGCCGGGGCCCGACCGACGCCAGAATGGCTGAATGATTTTGTTGTGTTGCCTGGCCTTCACGATTAAAAACACGCCCGCGAACAAGCAAACAACCACCGCAACCATCGAGGCTTCGACGCCGAACTGGCCGCCAGTGAGTAATTCGGGGCCGACGATTTTTGCCTTGATCACGCCGGGCAAATTGATGTTCCCGGAAACGATGCTCGAAAAAATGCCGGCCTGGGTAAAGTTCCACGCGATGTGGATGCCGATGCAAAGCCACAGGCGGCGTGTCAGCATGTAGGCTGCTCCCAGCATGATGCCGGCTTCGATGATGATGGATACCGCGCCGATTAGCGTCGCCTGCGGGTTAACCAGATGGATCAGGCCGAATATGCAGGCGGAAATGAACAGGGCGATCCAGCTGCCGAGCGATTCTTCAATGATGCGAAACAGGATGCCGCGGAAAATAATTTCTTCCACGACGCCCGAACTGAGCGCCATCACTAGCGGAGCGAGCAGCACAGTCCAGGAATTGCTGCCTTCCACCCGGTAAACACCCAGTGCAAACAAAATGGCGATGGTAATCGAGAACAATAGAGCGCCGATGAGCAAGCCGCTGCCAAGTTCTTTCCACAAGCCCTGAGTGCCGAGTTCGGTGACGGGGCGTCGTTCGATCAATCGCACGTAGGCGTAATAGCAAAGTAACGCCATTGAGATGCCGACAATGGTTATCGGAAGCGTTTTGGATAACGAAGGCAGCAGCTTGTGCACGAACATGGACAATAGTCCGGAAGGCACGATGATGAATGCCAGCGCCAAAATAATGCGAGTCAGCGGGAATTGCAGTATGCGTTTTCCAATGTTTGGCTTGCCGGCGATTGATGCATTCATTGATGGAGTTCCGGAAAAATTATCCCGCGAGTATAGCGATCGAAAATGATGGCGGGATGTAGCCACGGTCACGGTGACTTTCGACAGGGGAGTTTTTGATCGACACAAATAAAAACCGCCTGGTTTCCCAAGCGGTTTTTTAATTATTTGCGTCCGCGGAGTCTAGCTGCGCGACGTCTTAGACGTGCTCGTTTCATGGCGATGGCCTTGCAGGGGTTTATGAGGGCGCTATTGTCCCATAGCCGCCGTCCTCTCGCCGGTTTATTTGCGGGCAAGGCCATGAAAGCCATCTGATTAGTGATGTTTTGCTATTTCGCCTCGGCTTTGCCGGCCTCGATTTCGGTCCAAACGCGCAATAAATTGCCGCCGAGTATTTTTCGGATCGCTTCGTCCTTGTAGCCTCGCGCCTGCAAACCGGCAATGAAGTTGGGATAATCCGCTGCCGATTTAAGGCCTTCCGGCAGCTTGCCGCTGACGCCATCGAAATCCGAACCGATGCCGACGTGGTCAATGCCGATCAGCTTGACCGCATAGTCGAATTGATCGAGCACGGCATCAATCTTGGTCGGCGGTGTTGGGTGGTTCGCCAGCCAGGCTTTATCGAATGCATCTTCGTCTTCCAGCGGTTTGCCGGCGGCTTTTGCTTCGGCATTGCGTTTTGTGAGTTCCGCGCTGGCGGTGAAGTAGGCCTGCAAATCGTCGGCGGCCTGGCGATTGACGAATCCGATGCCGAAAACAATCTGTACCACGCCGCCTTTTTTTGCGATCGCGATTGCGAGCTCGTCACTGATATTGCGTTCGAAGCCCGGCGTGAAATGGCGAAAGCCGGAATGCGTTGCAATCACCGGCACATTGCTGATTTTCAGTACATCGGCAACGGCGTCGTCCGACAAATGCGAAACATCGACCATGATGCCGAGGCGGTTCATTTCGGCCACGACTTTCTCACCAAACGGGCTCAAGCCATTCCATTGATGATTGGGATCGTAGGAAGAATCGCTGATCCGG